>CAZEMI010000078.1:0-9420 GCA_964513235.1 uncultured Acidobacterium sp. | reverse complement strand
CTGCACCTGCTCGACCGCGGACGTCCCGATGTCACCCGCCGCCTTGAGGGCGCCGGTCGCCGCCGCCGAGGCCGCTTCAGCGGCGTCGACGCCGATCTCTTTGGCGCCCTGAATCGCGCCTTCAACCGCTCCCTTCGCGGCGGCCGCGATGTCGCCGCCCACACTCTGCGTCGCCGTCACGATGCCGCCCGCGGTGGCCGCCACCGCGTCGGTGGTTTGCCCGCTTAGGTCCTTGGCACCGCGAAGCACGCCGGCGAGGGTGCCTTTGGCCACGGCCCCGAGGTCTCCGCCCACGTTCGCGGCACCCTGGATCAGCCCGCGAGTGACATCGGCGGTGGTGGCGGTGGCGGCCTTGCCGATGCCGCCGACGCCCTGGATCGCTCCGGCCGCCGCCGACGCAACCGCATCAATGCTCTTGGCGCCCACGCTGCTCGCCCCTTCAATGGTGCCTTCCATGGCCTGCCGTGCCGCAGCGCCGACGTCCCCACCCACTTCGGCGGTCGACCTGACCAGGTTCTGAACCGTCGAACCGACGGCATCAAGGGCCTCGCCACCCACTTCCTTGGTGCCCCTGAGTACACCGATCACCCCGCCCTTGGCGGCCTGCCCGAGATCGCCGCCGACTTGCGAGGTGCCTTGAATGACGCCGCTGGCGACGTCGGCCACCGCTTCGGTCAACGCCCTGCCGACAGAACCTGTCCCTTTCAGGATGGTCACGACGGAACCAGCCGCCGTTTCCGTGACGGCGTTGAGAACTTCTCCGGTGCCCTTGAGGGCGCCGACGACGGTGCCCTTGACCTTGTCGACTACTGCCTGCATGGAAACCTCCTGTTGAAAGGGAATACGCGACGCATGGCGTGGCCGCGGACGGTCAAGCCTGGGATGAGAAATCAGAAACGAATGGGAGAGCGCGGGCGCGCCTGTGGCGAGTTCGGTGTCAGAAGACGCCGCGGCCGAGATTGCGGAAAGCGGGACGCACGAGCAGCATCACGCGAGTCTGTGCCGCACACTCCAACATGTCAAGCTGGACCGTCGCGGCGCCGCGTTCATGGCGACGCGTTTTAGACGTCACCCGGATTAAGCGACTACCCCGCTCGCCGCTTCGCCAGTAGCTCGCGCACGGCCGGCACCAGGTCTACGGGTACTTCCATCGTCGTATGGGTCGTGGACTCGTACGCCGCCTCGTCCTCGGCGACCGCTTCGTCGTCGGACTGCTGCTGGTAATGGGCGAGCACCCGACTCACCCGAGCTTCGTCCCAACCGACCGGGTACTTTGGCTGCTTCATGATTTCTTCCTTCTGCGCCGTAACGCCTTCAGCGCCCTGGGGCCGAGATCGTACGCGGTGATCACGAACACGGAGCCGGGCGTTGGATCAGGCACGTAAATGACCTTGAGATACCGGCCCGCCTCTGTCTGGCCCAAGGCCACACGCGATCCCTCGGTACCTGGACGGTCTTCGATTGGGCGGGCGAGGACATCCTCGACTTCTGTCTCGGTGACGTTGTGTCCCTCGATGTGGGGCTGCCCCGTCGCCGGATCTACGAAGAACCGAAGTTCCACGCCCGATTCTAACGCTCGATGATGCCGAACCGCGCCAGACAATCCAGACAGGCCTCGGCCCCGTTCGTCCGCCGAACGTGGGCTTCTGCTGTGGGCGCTCCATTAGAATACGCGGGCGCAGCCCGCGCTACCCAACGCGGCATCAGCAGCAGGCATCGTTATGCGGCCGCACGCAAGGGTGAGCCTAGCGCGGATCGAGTGCAGGATCCGGCGCGCGACTTTCGAGTCGATCAACTACGAGCTGCCAGCGATCCTCGAACGCGGCGATGTCCTTGACCCAAAACCGGTTGTCGTATGACTCGGGGTTGCGTGGGCGTCGCCAGCCCTTGGGCTCCATCCAGCCAACGTAGCACCGAATGCAGACCTCTTGCAGCTCCCGCATAGTGAGCACGAAGAAGCGATCGTGTGTCCCCGTGGTTGCGTCTGCAAGGGCGACGTACACGTAGATCAGGTCCGGAGTCGTCAACGCCACCGGACCGAGGTAGCTCTGGCGCTCCTCCTTGCGGTCGAACTCAAGTCTCAGAAATGTCCGAGCATCACTCGGCCAAGAATCGCCCGAGCTGGCCTTTACCTGGATGGGTACCGTCCTGCAAAGCTCGTCCGCGGCAATGACGTCGAAGGTGGGAACGTTGCCAGCGAAGCCGGTCGCGATCAGGCCACGGCGTCCCAGTTCGGCGACGACGAGGTGCTCTGCTGTCTGCCCGACGAGCTTGTTGCGGCGACCGCGACTCATTCAGTCGACCTCATCGTGCCGAAGTTTGTTCAACGGCCAGGCTTCAGCCGCGGCGCGCGTCAGTATCCACCCGCGCGCCGCCGGCTGCAACCGTGTTAGGCAGCCGATCATAGCGCGTCGCCTTTTCCGAGATTGCAGTCGGCGCAGGTCGTGCGCAGATTCGAGAGCTCGGTCCGTCCGCTCTTCGAGAATGGAATGACGTGGTCCAGGTGCAGAATTAGACCCGCGTGGGTCGCGGGGGAACGACCACAGGTCACGCATCTGAATGAGTCCCGCTGCATGACTCGAAAGCGAAGACGGAGCGATGCGTAGCGCGGATTCTCAGCTTTGTTCGCCGCTGGCTCAGACCGTGGCTGGTCCGCGCTGCCAGCAGTCTCGACGAAGGCTCGCACGGCTGCCAGCCAACTCCCGAAGCGTCGGACGTACGGCTCCCGACCAAAGCGACTAATTGGAGGACCCATTTCAGATCGACGCGGTTGGCGCCCGAGCTGAATCCACGCTTCGCGCAGGTTGTCGAAGAGCTCCTCGTCAGGAATGTTGCGTCGCGAGGGATCAGCAGTGAGTCCGGCGGCCACGACTGCGGCATTCCAAGAGCCGAACCGCTTCTTTACGACGGAATGAGAGAATTGGCCTCGCTCTCGATATTGATTCTGCGCCAGCCTTGTTGCCCCAAGTTCCGCTGCAACTCTGCGGAGGTCGGCCAAAATCGACTCCGAGGTGATCGTCGGCCGAGTGTCTTCAAATTGAAATTTCATCGACCTTGGTTGGCTGCCTAACGCAATGCCGCTCAGCCGCGAGCGGCAGTCGATCGTTCGAAAGAGTCGAATCCAACGACCGCTCGTCGGCTGCAATGATGGCTGTTAGGCACCAACCTGCTCGAGCTGACCGGCTCGGATACGACCGATCGCCGCAAGCACGTCAGGGACAAGCGGGAGCAAGTCCTGAACTCGATTGGACCGCGCCACGATGAGAACGACGCCGAATGGGAGCGCAGCGATGTTCTGTTGCTGCTCTAACCGCCGGTCCATCGTGATGAACGCGTCGGTCTGACCACTGGCCCGGCGAAGCAGTTCCCCGTTCTCGACGCCCGCCCACCCCATGCCCTGCACGGTCAAGACGGCGTCCAGACAGTGTGGCAATCAGGTCGTGAGGGAGATTCTCGTCAAGCAGGACGCGCACTGGACAACACGCTGTCGCGGGCCTGTTCCAGAGCCGCGATCGCCTGCTCGCGCTTCACACTCGGAAACTGGCGAAGGAACTCGTCCAACGTGTCGCCGCCCTCCAGATAGTCGAATAGCGACTGCACTGGAACTCGCGTCCCGACAAAGACTGGCGTACCGCTCATGATCTTTGGGTCAATGTGCACGACAACCGGTTTGGGAGTCATGGGCCTGGTTCGCCTTCAGTATAGCGCCACGACTGTTGTGTGCCATATCAACGTCTTGCCGCTCAGCCGCGAGCGGCGCACTCGATGCTCACTCTACCTCGACGTGCCCGCCGCTCGTCGGCTGCAGCGGCTTGTCAGGCGTCATGCGCGCGCTGACGAGGCGAAACGACCGCAGCAGGGCGGCTGCACTCAAGGCAAGCAGCAGAAACTTGACCACGAGCACGTCCATATTCTGCGGCTCGAGGTCGACACCCCTGATGGTCACCTCAACCTGAGATACGAAGCTAATCGTCATCATTCCGGTCACCCATCCCCAGGCAACCAGGAGTAGCGGCGCCTGCCACGAATGCCGTTGGAAGGCTGCCCAGGCACCGGCCAGGAGCAGAGCGCCGGCTAAATAGTCCTCGAACATCGTGGTGAAGTCTACGGACCAATGACTCATCCCCCGGCGGTATGTCTCAAGAACCGGAAGGAGTATGCCAGTGGCGAGAGCGGCCTTTGTTTCGAATCGCATCCGTTCACCTTTGCTGACGCCTAACGCCCACCGCTCAGCCGCGAGCCGCGCGTGCACCGCGCCGCGATCCGCCACGGCGTCCGGCGCGGCTCGCCGGCTGCAGCGCGATGTTAGCCGGTTCGATTGCGTGGCTCTCTTCAGTGCTTGTAGATCTGACCGCCTTTCATGACGAACGTCACGTTGCGTAGGACCGAGATATCCTCAAGGGGATTGCCGGCGACGGCGATGATGTCGGCCTGGTAGCCGGGGGCGAGTGTACCGAGCGTCTTGCCGAGCCCGAGCGATTCAGCCGCAAGCGACGTCGCACCGATGATCGCGTCCATCGGTTTCTGACCGGCCTCCACGCGTACGACGATTTCGCGGGCGTTTTCTCCGTGGAACGCCCCGAGATCACTCCCGTTTGGCATTCGCAAACCAGCGGCAAGCGCCTTCTGAAAGATGCTGCGTTTTTGTGGGAGCATCTCTTCAGCCTGGGCAACCCTGCTCGCATCGATACGGCCGGTTCGCAACAGCTCGGTCTTGTGCTCGAGGAGTGTCGGCATGACGCTCATCGTCGGATCGTACAGCACGTTCGCAGCAGCCATGGCCTTGATGGCCTCGTCGTCAGCCCATCCGCCATGTTCGATTTGCGTCGCGCCCGCTTTGACAGCGTTGATGATCGCATCAGGCGGGTGAGCGTGCACCACGCAGCGAAGCCCCTGGATTCTCGCCTCGCCGCAAATTGCCGTCATCTGCTCCAGCGTGACGTTGTTCGCCCTGCTGCCGGGAACTCCTGATCCCGATCCGTACAGTTTGATCAGGTCGGCGCCCTCGGATTTCAGCTTCCGGACTTCCGCTCGAAGTTCATCCGGCGATCGATTGCCGGGATGCACCTGGCCAAGCGAGCTTAAGAGCCGAGGGCCAATAATGAACCCGGCTGCGATCGCCTCGCGCACGGCCTTGTCGGGCGCGTCGCCGACCGATTGGACGGTGGTGAATCCGGCCATTAGCGTCGCGCGGAAGTTCTTTTGCCATAACTCCGCTGTCTGGGCGTCCCTTAACTCGCCGGGTTGATCGCTCGTTGCGCCGGCGATGATATGCACATGCACATCGATCAACCCCGGCAGCGCTGTTACTTTGCCCAGGTCGTATGTGACCGGCCCAGAGCGTTGCTCGATCTTCGTGATCTTCGAGCCGGCAATCTCGATGACCCCGTTTTCCCAGGCACCACCGCGCCCGTCGAGCACGCGATCGGCGCGGATGGTGATCGGTAGCGGCGCCTGCGCCGGCACCGATACTGCCGCGACGATGGTGCACGCCAGCAACAAACCCGAGAACACTATGGCTCGAACGTGGACCATCATCGGCTTCGCACCTCTCAACTGACCCTGGGAGGAGTCTGGCTCCGCTTGGATCCGGCTAACGAGAAGTGGACCGCGAGGCCGCGCGTAACCTCGGCCTCCTCGGATCCTTGTTCTTCACCGCAATCCTCACAATCGAAAGGGGATTCTAGCAGCGGTCCCCGCACCTGACGAACTGGTTACGCGCCAGCACACTCCGGGAAATGCCTCCGCAGAGAGCAGACCTGCCGGGTTACACGCCGGCCTCGGCGCGTAACAGCGAGAGGGCGTCCGGTCCGACGTGTCGAAGCCATTCATTCGAGAGGCTTTCGAGTCACGGCAGGCTCATCGGCGATCAAGCGGATACGCGCGAGCTTCGCTGACGTAGTGGTCGACGGCTTCGCCTTCAGGTATTTGTCGTACCACGCGACAATCCGCTGCTCGAAGTCGATGCTCTCGGCCACGCTGTTCGGCGGCCGGTGCCCGCCGTTGACGTAGCGCACCCATTCCACTTCCTTGCCGAGACGGCGCAGCGCGTAATACAGCTCGCGCGACTGGTTGGCCGGCACGTTCGGATCCTGATCGCCGCTGATCGTCAGGAGCGGGGTCTTGACGCGATCGAGACGGAAAATCGCCGAATGCTCGATGTAGCGCTCCGGGAATTCCCACAACGTGCCGCCGATGCGGTCCTGGCTTTTCTCGGGCGCGTGCGTGTTGCGCACGCCGAGCCGCTCGCTGTCGGTATAGAAGCTGATCATGTTGACCTTGCCCGAGATGTTGATGGCGGCCTTGAAGCGATCCGTCTCGGTCAACAGCAACACCGTGGCATAGCCGCCATAGCTGGTGCCGTGAACGCCCAGCCGATCGGGATCAGCGACGCCCATGTCGATCAACTTGTTGGCGGCCGCGGTGACGCCCTTCGCCCATGATTCGCCGGGACGGCCGACCACCAGGTTCACCGACGGATGGAACACCGCATAGCCGTGTCCGGCGAGCATCGCGGCGCGGCCGTTGAATCCGTTGTCGAAGAACGTCTCGTAGATTTCAAACACGGTGGGATACTTGCGGCCTTTCTCATAGCCGACCGGATAGCGCAGCACGCCGTACAACACCTTGCCGTCGGCGTCGCGATACGAGACCAGCTCGGAAGCGGGCAACGTCTTCTTCGCAATCCACGGATTGAGATCGGTCAGCTTGCGGACGTTGGTGAAGCCGCCGTCAGCCGCATAGAGCTCCGCCGGCCGCGTACCGTCTGACTTCTGGAAGACCATCGTGCGGCCGTCGCGCGCCACCCGGAAGCCTTGATACACGCCGTTGTCGCGCGCGAGGGACGTCAACGCGCGGGTCTTCAGGTCGAGCCGCGACAGCCCGCGATCCCAGCGATCGGGCTCGCCGTACTGCACGAGGATGGCGTCGCCCGACGGCGTCCACGCCACGGCGGTCAGCTTCGGGTTGCGCTCTTCGTTCTTGTCGTCGAGCGTGAGCACACGGTCGCGCGTGCCGTCGGCCACCGACGCCACGTACCAGCCCTTCTTGCTCGTCAGCAGCAACCTCGAACCATCGCGTGAGAACGACACCACCGAGAACGATTCGGCCTCCTCTTCGCCCGCGGCCGGCGGCGGATCCGCGGGATCCTTCTTCGGCTTCGGCGTGATCGACCGCGGCTGGTCCTCATCAATCCGCTGCACGAAGACCTCGCCCTTCTCGGCGTACGCGAGGGTGCGCTGATCGTCGGACCAGCGCGGCGTCATGGTCTTGAGCGTCCTGGCGTCGAGGATGGTCTTCGGCTGTCCGCCGCGCGTAAGCATTCTCGCGGCATTGTCGGTGCCGAAAATCACGTCGTAGCTCGTCTTCGTGGTGCTGTCTTCGAGCCAGGTGACGAACGATCCGTCCCGCGCCAGCTCGTAATTCGTCATCGGCGCCGCCGGCACGATCACGTGTGCCGCGCCGGTGGCCGGATCGATCTCGGCCAGCGCCTGCTTGCGATTCGAGCGCCTCATGGCGTCCCAATCCAGGAACGGCGTGGAGGACTGCACGACGATGGGCCCGGACACCAGGGTCTTGAAGGCCGCCTGCGCGGCTTTGTCCTCGTCTGGATTGCGCAGTGCCACGAACAACTTCGCGCCGTCCGGCGTCCAGGCCAGTTGGGAATTCGCGGCGACGCCCGGGCCCGTCTGCCGTGGCACCTCACGAAGGGTCTTGCGATCGGCGTCGTAGACCCACACCGTCGTCTGCGGCAATCCATCCGTCGTTTCCGCCGCGGTGAGCACGGCGAGTTTCGCGCCGCCGGCATCCCACGCCGCCTGGCGCACGTTGAGCAGTCCCTTGCCGACGCGATCGGCGGCGCCAGTCGCGGTGTCGATCACCGTCAGCTCCACCATCGATGGCGCGAGATAGGTGGGATCGCCATAGCGGCGATGATCGGTGGTGGCATTGTCGGCGAGCCGGCGCACCCCGATCGCCACACGGCGCCCGTCATCGCTCAGGTCGAGCACGTTGGCGGTGCGGACGTTAAGGATGTCCTGGGCGGAAATGGGATCGAGGGATTGCGCTGCCGGCGCGGTCAGCGCGGCAACAACCACCAGCGATGTTGCAAGCCACTTGGTCATGACTACTCCTTCACCCTGCGTGCCCGAATCAATACCTGGATCTCATCGTTGCGATTGTTTTCGAAGGACAGCCGCTGGCGGCCGTCGGGATGCTGGGTGACCACGGTCGGGATCGAGCTCGCCACCACGGTCCAGCCCGCTGGCAGCACGACCGTATTTCGCGGCCGCCCGAAAGCGCGATCCCACACCAACTCATCGCCTTCGAGCAAGTACCGCCCCGGATCGGTGTAGGTCTCGGTGATTCGCAAGCGCGCCGACTGGCCGTTCTTGATCGGCGGAAAACTGATGACGACGACCTGCGTGGTATCGGCCACCGGCTCGCCGGCATCGAGCCCGCGTTTCTTCAGCTCAGCGCCGCTGATCGTCTCGACCTTCAGCGCGCCGCCGGTATCGAGCCACACCGCGGACGGATTCGACACGGTGCTGCCGGCGCGGACCACGTTGAAGTAATGACCGACGCCCGGGCGCGACTCCGTGTAGTCGTGGTAGAGGCTGAACGAATGCGTGGACGGATCGTTCGGGAAGTAAACGATCTCGCGATCCTGGTGCGCGCGATCCGACAGGCGCGCCGCCTGCGACGCGAGCGTGACGGTGGCTGGCGCGCCGCGCGCGGTTGACGCCTTCGGCGTGAACGGCGCCAGGCCCGGCGTGGCGCGAATCACCAGCGGCGCCGCGGCCGGTCCGGGATTCATGAACGTGATCATGACGCGGCCATCGGCAGTGCTCATCACCTGCGACGGCACGTTACACGAGATCAGGCGATAGCCGGCCGGCAGCACGATGGCGTTGCGGCGAATGCCCAGCGATCGATCGAACACGATCGTGTCGCCGTCGCGGAAATAGCTCTTCGGATCCTGGTAGGTCTTGTCGATCAGGACGCGGGCTTCGCCGCCTTTCGGCACCGGCCGCGCGAGATGCACCTTCAACCATTCGGTCTCGAGATCGGCGGCCGGGTGGCCTTCCTTCCGCGCCTGCGCGCCGCTGACGATCTCCCACTTCAGCGGCTGCCCGGTCATCATGTCGGCGACCCGTTCGTCGGTGGCAATGCTGCCCTTGCGAATGGCGTTGAAGAAATAGGGTGCGCCGGCGGTGGTCGCCGTCACCTCATAGAGGATGCGGAACTGCGCGGTGTCGGGCCCCAGCAGCTCGTAACGGGTGTAATCGTCTTCCTGCGTTTGACGCTGAGGCGTTTGCGCCGACGCTGAAGCAGCCAGACAAAGGGCGAGGGCGGACGTCAGGACACGCATGTGGCGCATCATAGCGCCGATTCGCGAATACGATCGGCGGCGGCCGCGCC
>CAZEMI010000077.1:0-4098 GCA_964513235.1 uncultured Acidobacterium sp. | reverse complement strand
CGATAACGGGCCCAGCGTGATGCCGGGTCCGCTCGGTGGGCGATCGGATTTCGCGGCGAGGTTCTGCGCGTGCTTCGCCACCGCCTCCTGGAACTTGCTGGTCGGATAGGTCGCGTCGATAAAGCGGCCATCGACGGCGCGCTTGCCGCGGACGCCTTCGATGAGCGTGCTGAAGTCGTCTGCGAGATCGCGGCGGACCTTGCGCTTGTCGACCACGCGCGTCAATCCGCCGGTGCCGGGCAACACGCCGAGGAGCGGGGTCTCCGGCAATCCCACCGACGCACTGCCGTCGTCCACGAGCACGATCTCGTCGCACGCCAGGGCGAGCTCATAGCCGCCGCCGGCGCAGATGCCGTTCACCGCGGCGAGGAACTTGATGCCGCTATTCGCGCTCATGTCCTCCATGCCGAGGCGCGTCTCGTTGGTGAACTTGCAGAAGTTCACCTTGAAGCCGTGGCTGGAGCTGCCGAGCATGAAGATGTTGGCACCGGCGCAGAAGATGCGCGGCTTCAGGCTGGTCAGCACCACCGCGTGCACTTCTGGATGCTCGAAGCGCAGGCGCTGCAGGAGGTCGGCGAGCTCAATGTCGACGCCAAGATCGTACGAATTGAGCTTCAACTTGTAGTCGTGCGGGCGGAGGCCGGCGTCTTCACGCACGTCCATGGCGAGCGTGGCGACGTGACCGTCGATGCTGAGGTTCCAGTGCTTGTACTGGCCGGGAGAGGTTTCGAAAGTGACCGACGGCAGAGCGGCGGTTTGTTCCACGGGCAAAGTTTACTACGGTTTTAAACGCTCGTTCAAATCCATGGTATAAGGTGGCTGACATCGACTCCCAATGAACCGCTCAGCTACAACCTCGGATCGGCGGATCGAGATCCTGAAGAGCGCCGCCGCTGCGTTTCGGCGGCGCG
Organism: uncultured Acidobacterium sp.; assembly: GCA_964513235.1. Lineage (GTDB taxonomy): Bacteria > Acidobacteriota > Vicinamibacteria > Vicinamibacterales > UBA2999 > 12-FULL-67-14b. The sequence continues at coordinate 3,187 of CAZEMI010000077.1, read as the reverse complement.
GTTATCACGGTGCGAGCGTCGATGAAATTGCCTCGGCCCTGGCCATGACCAAGGGCAACCTCTATTACTACTTCAAGAACAAGGAAGAGATTCTCTTCGCCTGTCACGAGTATTCGCTCGACAAGCTGCTGACGCTGATGGGGGACGTGCAGGCGGAGAACATCACGCCGGAAGCGAAGCTGCGCAAGCTCGTGCTCGCCTTCGTGCACACGATCCTCGACGACCTGCACGGCACGGCGCTGACGCTCGACCCGGAAGCGCTGTCGCCGCCGCTGCTGAAGCGCGTGATCAGCAAGCGCGATCAGTTCGATCACGGCATGCGCACGATCATTCAGCAGGGCATCGATCAGGGGCAGTTCCGTCCCGGCGATCCGAAGATGATCGAGTTCGCGATGATGGGCGCGGTCAACTGGATCTCGAAGTGGTTCGATCCCGCCGGCGAACAGACCTCGGATCAGATCGGGGATGCCTTTGCTGACTATCTTGTGGGAGGGTTGCTTAGGAAGTGACGAACCTCTTGAATCTGTTGATCTGTTGATCTGTTGATCTGTTGATCTGTTGATCTCAGGAATTGCGACGTCGACGTCGCCAACGAGTTGCAGTTTTTTCGGCATTTCATTCATCAACCTCGAAATCCGGCCCATTTCAGCGGGAATGGCGATTGCTCCTCGCCTCGCCATGGATCGAGTGGAGCTCGAGGCGAGGACCATGGCATTCGCGACGGCCGTCAAGAATTTGTGCGAGGAGTTGCGCAAGCAGCCGATTGCGTGGGGAACAGCTGGCCAGCTACTGGACGCCTCGACGTCGATGGCGGCAAACTACCGGGCGACATCGCGATCGCGATCTCCTGACGAATGGGTGTCGAAACTCGCGGTGGTGGTTGAAGAGGCTGACGAGGCGGTTTACTGGCTCGAGTTTGTGCAGAACAGTAGGTTGGATCAGTCGCCAGCCTCGGTGCGTTTGCTCGCCGAAGCCAAGGAGCTGCGCGCAATTTTCGCCGCATCGTATGCGACATCGCGGCGCAACAGGCGCAACCGCCAACGGAACAAGAGTCAACAGATCAAAAGATCAGATCAATAGATCACCAGATCAACCGATTAGATCAACAGATCAACAGTTCAAGAGATCAGCAGATGCAGACTTTACAGATTACCTGGCTCGGCCACAGCGCCTTCCGCCTTCGCACGCCCGGCGGCAAGGACATGCTGTTCGACCCTTGGTACACCGGGAACCCATCCTTCCCGGAATCCGCCCGGCCGAAAGCCGCGGATCTGATCCTGATTTCACATGGGCACAGCGATCACATTACGGACGCCGCGGCGATGGCGAAAGCCACGGGAGCAACGGTTGTCGGCATTTGGGAAGTGACCTCGTGGCTCGGCACCAAGGGCATTAAGAACCTGGAACCCATGAATAAGGGCGGCACGATCAACTCGAAGGGTCTGCGCATCACCATGACCGATGCCCGCCACAGCAGTAGCTTCGACGACGGCGGAATCGTTTATCTCGGAGAGCCGGCCGGCTTCGTCGTCAAGCTCGAGAACGGCCAGACCATCTACTTCGCGGGCGATACGTCGCTGTTCGGCGACATGAAGCTGATTGGCGAACTCTACAAGCCGGACATTGCCTTCCTGCCGATCGGCGATCGTTTCACGATGGGGCCCGACACCGCCGCGATGGCGGCGCGATGGCTCGGCGTCAAGCAGGTCGTGCCGATGCACTACGGCACTTTCCCACTACTAACGGGCACGCCCGAACAGCTCGAGGGCCACTTGGTGGGCAGCAACATCGAGGTGCTGAAGTTGAAGCCGGGCGAAACCGCTTCCTGAAGCGTGTCGGGATCCGGGAACCGGGAGCCGGGAGCCGGGAGCCGGGAGCCGGCACGAGCACCTGGCACTAGAGATCAACCGATCAACCGCTCAACAGATCAATAGATGTGCCTTCAGATACACTATTAACAGATGGTGGAAGCCCCTTTACATTTTATCAAGCCGCGCCCACCCAAGCCCGAGTGGCTGAAGGTGCGCGCGCCGGGGTCGGAGAACTACCTGCGGCTGCACGGCATCATGCGCGACCTCAAGCTCAACACGGTCTGCGAGGATGCGCACTGCCCCAACATCGGCGAGTGCTGGCACCACGGCACGGCCACCTTCATGATCCTCGGCGACATCTGCACCCGCGCCTGCACCTACTGCGCGGTGGCGCACGGCAAGCCGGTCACCCTCGACCTCGACGAGCCGCGGCGCGTCGGCGAGGCGGTCGAGAAGATGGCCTTGAAGTACGCGGTGATCACGTCGGTGGATCGCGACGATCTGCCTGACGGCGGCGCGGCGATTTTCGCGGACACCATCCATGACATCAGGCGGCGGCTTCCCGACTGCCGCGTCGAAGTGCTGATTCCGGACTTCAAGGGTGAGCCGGGGCCGCTCGAGACCGTGCTCGACGCGCGGCCGGACGTGCTCAATCACAACACCGAAACCGTGCCGCGCCTGTACCGCGCGGTCCGCTCCGGCGGCCGCTACACCCGCACGCTCGAACTGCTCGACCGCTCCCGCGCGTACGCGCCGGACATTCCGACCAAGACCGGCATGATGATGGGGCTCGGCGAGGAACAGGACGAGGTCGTCCAGGTGTTCAAGGATTTGCGCGAGGTGGGCGTCTCGATTCTGACGCTCGGCCAGTACCTGCGCCCGTCAGAGAACCACGCGGTGATGACGCGGTATTACCATCCCGATGAGTTTCGCGAACTGAAACGGATCGCATTGGGGCTGGGGTTTGTTCACGTCGAAGCCGGCCCGCTGGTTCGCAGCTCCTATCACGCGCACGAACAGGCCGACGCCGTTCGACTCGCCAGCGACGCGCCAGCGCGTCGTTAGCCGGCCTGTCGGCTTCCGAGCCAGCGCTTGAGGGACGCCTGCGTCTCGCCCGAACGCCGACCGGCGAGGAGGCCCTCGACGCTAATGTCTTCGTCAAGATCCGGCCAGTGAATGCCCTCGCCGTCGCCGATGAATCGCCACCGCGAGCGCTCCGCATCGCTGCCATGTGCGAGCCTCGGGTACCACGTCAGAGGGACGCCGATGGTCCGGCCATCAACCAAGTCGACAATCAATGAATCCTCCGTGAGCCGGACCCGCTGCGCACGCGCGTCGCCAATCTCAGTCGGGGATGCTGAAGTATTCATTCCAAT
>CAZEMI010000076.1:0-28177 GCA_964513235.1 uncultured Acidobacterium sp. | reverse complement strand
AAGTTCACCAACGAGACGCGCCTCGGCATGGAGGACATGAGCGCCAATAGCGGCATCAAGTTCCTCGCCGCGGTGAACGGCATCTGCGCCGGCGGCGGCTACGAGCTCGCCCTGGCGTGCGACGAGATCGTGCTCGTGGATGACGGCAGCGCCTCGGTGGGGTTGCCGGAGACACCGCTCCTCGGCGTGCTGCCTGGCACCGGCGGCCTCACGCGGGTGGTCGACAAGCGCAAAGTCCGTCGCGATCTCGCAGACGACTTCAGCACGCTCACCGAAGGCGTGCGCGGCAAGCGCGCCGTCGAAGGCCGCTTTGTCGACGCGACCTATCCGACCAGCAAGTTCCAGGAGGCGGTGGCGAAGCACGCGCAGAACCTCGCCGCGAAATCCGATCGCCCACCGAGCGGACCCGGCATCACGCTGGGCCCGTTATCGCCCGCCATCGACGGCGACACGATTCAGTACAAGTACGTCAAGGGCCGCATCGATCGCGCGAAGCGCACGTGCGATCTCACCATCTCGGCGCCGGATTCGCCGCAGCCCACCAGTCCCGATGCGTTCCTGGCCGCGGGCGATCAGGCATGGGCGCTCCGCGCCTTTCGCGAGCTCGACGACTGCCTGCTGCGGCTGCGGCTGAACGAGCCGGAGATCGGCATCGTGATCGTCCGTGCCGTGGGCGACCCGCAAGCGGTGCTCGACGTCGATGCCGCGCTGCATGCGAACCGCGGGCACTGGCTGGTACGCGAAATCATCGGCATGATTCGCCGTACCTTGAAGCGGATGGACCTTACCGCGCGCAGCTTCTTCGCGCTGGTCGAGCCCGGCAACGCGTGTGCCGGCACGCTGTTCGAGCTGGTGCTGGCCGCCGACCGCGCCTACATGCTCGATCACCCCGACGAAGACAACACCATTCAGCTGAGCGTGATGAATGGCGGCGCCTACCCGATGAGCAACGGCCTGTCGCGATTGCAGGTGCGCTTTCTCGGCGAGCCCGACTCCGTAGAGCGGGCCCTTGGCCACGACGGTGCCTTCGATGCGCCAGCCACGCTCGCCGCCGGCCTGGTGTTCTCGGCGCCCGACGACATCGACTGGGATGATGAGGTGCGCATGGCCATCGAAGCGCGCGCGGCGTTTTCACCGGACGCGTTGACCGGCATGGAAGCGAACCTGCGCTTCGCCGGCCCCGAGACGATGGAAACGAAGATCTTCGGCCGCCTCACCGCGTGGCAAAACTGGATCTTTCAGCGCCCGAACGCGGTGGGCGAGAAGGGCGCCTTGATGACCTACGGACGCGAAGGCCGGCCGCAGTTTGACTTCAAGAGGACGTAACGATGATCTCCGCCGACAAGATTCCCAATAACGTTGGTCTCTCCGGCAACAAGCGTCTGCTGCGCGCGCTGGAACATTGGCAGCCGGCGTACCTCGATTGGTGGCGCGAGATGGGCCCGCCGGGGTTCCAGGACAGCCACCAGGTCTACCTGCGCACCGCGGTCAGCGTCGACGCCGCCGGCTGGGCGCATTTCGATTACGTCAAGCTGCCCGAATATCGGTGGGGCATTTTCCTGGCCGAGCCGACGCACGATCGGCGCATCGGGTTTGGCGACTTCATGGGCCAGCCGGTGTGGCAGGAGGTGCCGGGCGAGTTCCGCAATCAGCTGCGGCGGCTGATCGTCATCCAGGGCGACACCGAGCCCGCCAGCGTCGAGCAGCAGCGCTCGCTCGGCGCGCACTGCCCGAGCCTCTACGATCTGCGCAATCTGTTCCAGGTCAACGTCGAGGAAGGCCGCCACCTGTGGGCGATGGTCTACCTGCTGCACTCGTACTTCGGCCGCGACGGGCGAGACGAGGCCGAAGCGCTGCTCGAGCGCCGCAGCGGCAACGACGACACGCCGCGCATGCTCGAAGCGTTCAACGAGCCGATCGACACCTGGCTCGACTTTTTCGCGTTCACGATGTTCACCGACCGCGACGGCAAGTCGCAGCTGCTGTCGCTATCGGAGAGCTCGCTCGATCCGCTGGCCCGCACCACGCGGTTCATGCTCACCGAAGAAGCGCACCACATGTTCGTGGGCGAGTCCGGCCTGGGCCGCATCCTCGAGCGCACCTGCCAGCTGCTGCGCGAGTCGGGCTACTCCGGCGACGTGCGCAAGATGGGCGGCATCGACCTGCCGTTGGTCCAGAAGTTCGTCAACTTCTGGTTCAGCCAGAGCCTCGACCTGCATGGCAGCGAGGTGTCGAGCAACGCCGCCACCTATTTCGCCAACGGCCTCAAGGGCCGCGCCGAAGAGGACAAGTTCGCGGACGACCACGTGCTGGCCGCCAACCTCTACGCGCTCGACCTGCTCGACGACAGCGGCCGCATCATCCGCCAGGAAGTACCGATGCGCAACGCCCTCAACGAGGTGCTTCGCGATTGGTACGTCGGCGACTGCCAGGCCGGCGTCGACCGCTGGAACAAGCGCGTGCTCGAAGCGCACGGCATGTCGGAGCGGATTATGCTGCCGTCGCGCAAGTTCAACCGCAACGTCGGCGTCTACGCCGGCCGATCTTTCGATCCGTTGGGGAACCCGTTGACGGCCGAGGAGTGGGAGCGCAAGAAGTACGAGTGGGTGCCGTCGCCCGAGGACAAGCAGTACCTGCACAGCATCCAGGTGACGCCGGTCTACAAGCCTGGGCAGTTCGCGAACTACATTGCCCCGCCGCAGCGAGGCATCAACCGGATGCCGATTGATTTCGAGTACGTGCGGACCGAAGCGTAGGGATCAGGGATCGGGGATCAGGGATCGGGGATCGGGGATCGGGGATCGGGGATCGGGGATCGGGGATCGGGGATCAGGGATCGGGGATCAGGGATCGCCTACGTACCTTCACTGGATGATGATCCGGCCCTGGAGGCCGGTGTCGGTTTCCCGGTTATGGTCATGGAACCCGCACGTTCGCGCGGTGTTGAAGTTGTCCGACGTGCGCTGCTGTCCCGCGTTCAGGAAGCCGACGCCCGCCAGCGGCGGGCAATCCGTATGTTCGGGGTGCGGATCCGACTGCATGTCGTGCGGCACGTTGTGATTGTTGATGAAGGTGACCCGTCCACCGACGGCAATCGTCACCGTTGACGGGCTGACGCGGCCGTCGGTGCCGATCGTAATCGTCGCCGTCGACGCGCCCGGCGTCGTCGGGCTGGTCGGCGTGTTCGGTGTTGACCCACCGCCGCCACCACATGCCACTACTGTGACCGCCACGCACACCGCCGCGCCGAATCCAATCGAGAACCTCTTCATGTGTTTGACTTTTACCTTTTAACTTTTAACTTAGAAGAACTTCCTTGCGAGATTAAAGCCCAGGTACCAGCTATCACTGCCCGGGCCGCCGCGCGCCACCTGCGCGAGCGTCGTGCCGAACCCATTCGACACATTCAGCTGGAACACGTGGCCGCCGTAGCGTTGCTCGAACCCGAAGCTGACCTGGTGGACGCCGGGATCGAATCCCGTCACGCGGGGGGACGCCTCCATGAAGACGTAACTGTTGCGGCCGAAGCGGAGCCGCGCGCCGAGGCCTGCCATCACCGTGTAGTCGTCGCCGGCGGCGGTGGTCAGGTTGGTGTTGCCGACATACGACGGCTGCAGATAGAGGGCCCCGCGATCGCCCAGCTCGCGCGACAGCACGATCGCGATGCCGGGTGAGAACTCGTCGCTGAAATTGTCCGTGCCGTCGACGTTGGCGACCACGCCCAGGCCGATCGGGCCGTTGCCGTCGCGAATCAGGTTGTAGCGCCCCTGGAACTGGATCGTGCGATCGAAGGACGTGCGATAGATGCCGATGTCGAAACCGGGGAGCAGGCCATACTTCAGGTCGAGGCCGACCAGCGCACCGCCGTCAAGGCCGAACAGACGCCCAGCCAGATCGCCGAAGTCACCCTGGCCGAGCGGAGTCGTGAACCGGTGCGTCAGACGGAAATTCCATTTGCCCTTGGGCAGCCGCAGGTTGGTGTTCAGCGTGGCGACGTAGAAGTCCGGCTGCGACGCGTTCGGATCGCGATCCGGATCATCGTCCTGGACGACTGGCGGCGCGGCCGTTGCCGGCGGCGCCGATTCGTTCTGCGCCGCCGCAGGCAGGGCCATCGCCGCCACCATGGTCAGCGCGAGCAACAACCGGAACTGACGGGTCATGAGTCTCCTATTGAGCCTTTGCCGCGACGACCAGCGTACCCTTCATCTCTTCGTGGCCGTTGCCGCAATACTCCGAGCAGAGGATCGGATACTCGCCGGGCGCGGACGCGACGAAGTCGATCGTCACCTGCTCGCCGCCGCGCGGAATTTTCCTGTTCACCCTGAACTTCTTGATCTCCAGGCCGTGGACGCCGTCGCCGGACGAGACGACGAGGCGAATGCGCTCGCCCTCGGTCACTTCGATCCGGGCCGGTTCAAAGGTGAATCGCTGGACCACGACGGGAACTTCGCGTGGCTCGCCCTGACCCTTCGACAAGCTCAGGGTCATCCCGAGCGAAGTCGAGGGATGAGCGAGAGTGCGAGAGGCAATGCCTCTCGCACTCGAGTCGAAGGGCGCAGAAGCCGCGGCGGGGTCCTGCTGGTGAGACATCGCTGCCGCCCCCAACAAGAGCGCCGTCCCCGCCGCGGCAACTGAGTCTGCAAGAAAGGTCAATCGAACGAACACTTGCCCCCTGCTAAGCAAGGGTGATGCCGGGCGTAAGTGCCGTAAGGACGCGGCTTTCCGGGTGTTTGGCGGCACGGCCAGCGTAAGCGCTTACGGCCGCCGAAAATTGGCCGCCGAAAACACCAGGGCCGCAGACTTGTCCGCCGTAGCGCGCGAGCGCGAAGGTGGAAGGCGCAGCGGACTTAATTTTCCATCCGGTATTTGGCGAGGTAGTGACTGAGCGCACGTTGGCTGATTCCCATCAATTCGGCGGCGTCCTTTTTCACGCCGCGCGCCTGCTCCAGCGCGCGCCGCATCGTTTCGCGCTCCGCCCATTCGAGGTTCTGGTGCAGCTTGAGGGATGGCACCGCCGCCGTGGAGGGCGTTGCGGTGGCGCTCATCAGCCACACCGTGCGGCTGGTGAGCAGGGGCGCGGTGGAGAGGACCACCGCGCGCTCGATGGTGTTCTCGAGCTCGCGCACGTTGCCGGGCCATTCGTACCGCGTCAGCTCCGCCATCGCCTTCTCGTCGACGCCGTCGATCTGCTTGCCCGTGCGTTCCGCAAAGCGGTGCACGAAATGTTCGACGAGCAGCGGAATGTCCTCGAGGCGCTCGCGCAGCGGCGGCATCTCGATGGGAATGACGTTGAGCCGGTAGAACAGGTCCTCGAGGAACTTGCCCTCGGAGACCAGCTGCCGCAGGTCGCGATTGGTCGCGGCAATCACGCGCACGTCAACCCGCTGGGTGCGCTCGGCGCCGAGCGGCTCGAACTCCCGGTCCTGGAGCACGCGCAGCAATTTCGCCTGCACCGTGAGCGAGATGGTGCCGATCTCGTCGAGGAAGATCGTGCCGCCCTCGGCCAGCGCGAATCGCCCCTTCTTCGTAAAGGTCGCGCCGGTGAAGGCGCCGCGCACGTGGCCAAACAGTTCGGATTCGAGCAGGGTTTCGGGAATCGCCGCGCAGTTCACCTTGATCATCGGCATGGCGCGCTGGGCGCTGCGGGCGTGAATGGCGCGCGCGACCAGCTCTTTGCCGGTGCCGGTTTCTCCGGTCAGGAGCACGGTGCTCTTGGATTCGGCCACCAGCTCCGCGCGCGCGATCACGTCGAGCACGGCGCGGCTGCGGCCGATGATGCCGTAGTGGTTGAATTCGGCATCGCGCTCGCTGATCAGGTAGCGCAGCCCGGTACGCGCCCGCTGATCCTCCAGCGCCCGTCTCGCCAGCACCAGTAGCTCGTCCACTTCAAACGGTTTCTGCAGGTAGTCGCGGGCGCCGAGCTTCATCGCCTCGACCGCGCTCTCGATGCTGCCGTGCGCCGTCATCATCACCACGGCCGGCCGCTCCGATTCCGGCGCCGAGGCGGCGAGATCGCGAATCACGTCCAGGCCGGTGCGATCGGGCATCAGGAAATCGATGATCAGGAGATCGAACGACCGTTCCGCGAGCAGCCGCGACGCGTCGCGCGCGTTCGACGCGGTGACCACCTCATGCCCATCGTCGCGCAGGGCACGGCCGAGCGTCTTGAGGATCTTCTCTTCGTCGTCTGCGAGCAGAATGCTTCCAGCCATCAGCCTTCGGATCTTGCAGCGGCATCGCCGAGCTCGATCCTGAAATCGGTGCCCGTGCCCGCCCGGGTGGTGACGCCAATCGTGCCGCCCATGGCCTCGACGATGTTCTTGGCAATGGCGAGGCCGAGCCCGGTGCCGGCCCGCCGTGTCGTGAAGTATGGATCGAAGATGCGCGGCAGATCATCATCCGTGATGCCCCTGCCGGTGTCGCGGATCGTGATCGCCACGCGGCGATCGCCGGCCGGCTCGGTGATCAACGTGACGGCCGCGCCCGGGCGTCCGTCGACCGCGTGGTGCGCGTTGGTGATCAAGTTGATGAGCACGGTGCGCAGGCGTTCGCCATCGGTCGTGAGGTCAGGCAGGGTGGGCGCCAATTCCACCTGCACCGCGCCGGCGGCATGACCGGCGCCGGCGGCCTGCACCGCGGCGCGGCACACGGCGTTGATGTCGGTGGGTGTGGGGTCGAACCGGATCGGCCGGGCCACGTCGAGCACGTCGTTGACGAGACTGTTCAGCCGATCGATCTCCTCATCGATGTCCTTCGCCGCGTCGCGCACGTCGGCCGCGCTCGCGCCGTCCTTCGCCAGCGTCCGCAGCGCGCCCTTGATGATCATCAGCGGGTTGCGCACTTCGTGGGCGATCACCGTGGACAACCGCCCCAGCGACGACAGCCGCTCGCGCTGCGCCGCGTCACGCTGAAAGCGCACCACCGAATCGGTCAGCATGTTGAACGTCGTCGCCAGCATGTGCGCATCGTCGTCGTCCCACCCGGCCTGGTTTTTCGTGGGCAGCGTGCGCGTGAGGTCGCCGGTGGCGGCGATTTGCCGCATGTGATCGGTGATCGACGCCAGCGGCCGCGTGATGGTGCGCGCCACGCCGTAGCTGACGACGATGGCCAGCAGGGTGGCGCCGAGGGCGATGCCGGCGAGCGCGGCCTGAATGGTGCCGAGCGTGCGAAGCCGCTCGCTGCGCGATCGCATGATGATCGCCGCGGGGTCGGGGCCGTGGCCGGCGCCGAGGGGCTGCGTCATGGCCACGTACTCTTCGCTGCCGATCACGATGCGCGTCGGACCCGGGGTGTTCAACAATGCCGCGAGGGCCGCGTGCGAGTCGGGCCCGAGCGTGGAGGCGCGCACCACGCCGCCCATGGCGAAGGCGATGTCCGCGCCGGTGAGGGTCTTGAACTGGGCGGCGCGGCGATCGTCGAGCAGCGTGCCGATGGTCAAGACGCCGAGCACCTCGGGCCGCTCGAGGCCAATCGCGACCGGCACGCTGACGACCTCGAGTACGCCCCGCGGATGCAGCCAGAACGCCGGGGCGAGGCTGGCAGACACGGCCGCGTCCTCCGGGATCCCCACCACGGGGCGCGAGACGGTTTCGCCCACCAGCGCCAGCTGCTCGCCGCGTCGTCCGTTGACAATCAACAGGTCGGCGCCGGCCTGGAGCCGGTAGTCGGCGGCAATCGGCTGCGCAGTGGGCGCGTGCCCGAGCTCGACCACCGCCTTGAACTTCGGCAGATCGGCGATCAACCGCGCGGTGCGGGCGACGTTTTCAAACTGCGTCTGCCGCTGATCGTTGACCAGCGTGGCCGCCTCGGTGAGGTCGCTGTGCAGCTCGGCTTCGGTCTGCGTGGTCAGGCGCGCGCTGACGAAATAGACCGCGGCGCCGATCGACAGCATCGCCAGCAGGGCGCTGGCCAGGAAGATGCGGTTGGTGATCGAGCCCAGGACGCGCATTCAAGGTACGACGAGGTCGATTTCCGCCCAGCCGCCCGGCGGCACGATCACCGGCCGGGTGATGCGCGCCTCACCCTCGTACCAACCGACGAGCGTGTAGGTGCCGGCGGGCAGCGACGGCAGCTCGAAGCGGCCGTCCTCCGTGGTGACGTCGAAGTACGGGTGGTTGAACACGAGCACGAACGCGTTCATGTGCGAGTGGATATCGCAGAAGACGCGGACCACGCCGGGGCGATCCATGCGCACGCCCTTGGATTTGCCGGCGGCGTAGCGGCCCAGGTCAAAGCGCTTGGCGCGCGAGAGCGAGAACACGTTGTGATAGGTGAGGTCGCTGTTGGGAAAATCGACGACCGTGCCGACCATGACCGCGAGCACGTGCGGCACGAACCGCTCGTTGCGCTGGTCCATGATCGCGCGGGCCGGCTCGCGTTCCTCGAAGGCGGCCTGCGGCGCGGTTTCGAGATAGACCACGCCGCGGCGCAGGTCGGGGACATCGCGCGGGCCGGCGGCGCCCGCGGCGGCCACATCGGGCCGACGCTCCACGGGCTTGGCCAGCCGGCGGATGTCGAGGCGGCCGCGGATGCCGGCGCCCTTCTGTGCGGCGAGCGTAGGCACATCCGCCGTCGCCACGCCCAGCGCGAGGCACGTGGTCAGTAGACCCCTCAGAACCAATACAACACCTGTCCGGCGAAGAGCGAGTCGCGGCGCACGCGGCCGCCGTCGCGGTCGTTGCGCTGCCACGCGCCCTTCAACTGGATGTTCCGCGTGATCGAATAGCCGACGCCGGTTTCGAATCGCCACACGCGCGAGTCCCAGGTGCTGGGGCCGCGCTCGCCGGTGATGCGGCTGAAGTCCATGCGGTCGCCGCGCATCGCCAGGTAGAACCCGGGCGCAATCTTGTAGCGGCCTTCCAGCAACACCGAGGTGGCGACGAGCGGTTCGGTGAGGCCGAGCGTGGCGATTGGCGGCAGCGTCCACGTCGAGCGGATGGCCTCACCGCGGACCAGCAGCGGGCCGGCGGAGAACTCGGCGTCGCCGCCGAACGCGGTTTGCCGCGATCGGTTGCCGGCGTCCGCGCCCGCGATGGCGTCGTCCACGCTCCGATTCAGCCACGCGCCGCGTGACGCCGACGCGCCGAGCGCGAGCGCCACGGTCGGGCGCACCACGACGCGTCCCGCATATTGACGGCCGCTGTTGTTGTCGCGAAAGCGCGGATCCGACAACGACCCCGCGGTGACGGCGCCGGTCCATTCGAACGTGCCCGCCAGGCCGTGCACCTGCACGCCGGTGTCCCAGCGGCTGGTGTTGACCATCGGCAGTCCCGGTGCGTCCGCCGTGTTACCAACGGGGAAATTCGAGAGCCATCCTCGCCCGCGCATGCGCAACAGGTCGTCGTTGGTCGCCGGCAGCGCGTCAGGTCGAATCGACATCAAGTACTGATACGCGAGCGGCTGGCCGATCAGGATGTTGCTGCCGCCGTACGACGTGCGGCTCATGGCGCCGAAGGTCGGCGGAATGCGTCCGGCCTGGATGTCGAACCGGCGCGCCGGCCACGGACGAAAGCGCACGAAGAGCCCATAGGCTTCGAGCACGCGCCCCTGATCGAGACGCACCTCCCCGAGCAGTTGCAGGCGATCGTTGGCGCGCACTTCCGCCGACACGCCCAGCCGGACGTTGCGCAACGCCGAGAACTCGTAACTCGTGTAGTTGAAGAACCCCGGGTCGTCGGGCGCGAAGGTCGCGGTCACTTCCGCGCCGAGCACGACGTGCCCGCCCGCGAGCGCAATCGGCTCTTCCGGCAACACCTGGGCCGTTGCCAATTCCGCGGCGAAGGCCAGCGTCAGGCCAAGGAACAGCCCGGCGCATCGTGCCGGCGTGTGGTGCATATGCTACCTGCGCTTCAGCCGCCGCTGCGCTTCGTTGTAGCGCGGTGAGTCTTGCGGCACCTTCGCGTAGGCGTCTTTCGCTCTCACGGGGTCCTTGAGACGGCGCTCGTAGATTTCTCCCAGGCGAAAAAACACCTCGCCGGGATTGCTGCCGGCGTCGGCGCGCGCGCCGAGCTCCTCGAGTACCGCTGCCGCTTCCTTGTGCCGATCCAGGTCTTCGAGCATGGTCGCCAGCCGGATGCGCGCGGCCATCGCCTGTGGCGAGTCTGGGAACTGCGTGATGATCTCGCGGAGGGTGGGAATCACGGCCGGCACCTGGATTTTGAGCACCGGATCCACCGCGCGCAGGTTCCGTTGCCCGGTCTCCAGGCGCAGCTTCTGTTGCAGCGCAATCTGCGCATGGCCGGTCCCTGGATAGTCGCGCGCCACCTGGCCGTACAGCTCGCGCGCCTGCGTCTGAAACTCCGCTTGCGAGCGGCGCGAAAGAATCAGGGCGCGCCGCAGCTTGCTCTCGGGGGCCCGACGATCGCGTGAGAACCGGCTCTCGAACTCCACGAACGCGGCCATCGCATCGTCGTCCCGGCCGGCCTTCTCGTGAATGTCGGCCGAGATGAACGCGGCTTCTGCCGCCGCGGCCGACTGCGGATATTCGAGAATGATCTGCCGCAGATCGATCAGCGCCTGATCGTTCAGGTTGTTCGCGATCTTCGCTTTCGCGACGTCAAGCCGCTGCGCCGCTTCCGAATCCCTGGACACCGGCGTCGGCACCGAACCGACCGGCGCGACCTTGGCCGCCGGGCGCGGGCCGGCCGTACCGGTCGCGGGCTTCTGCGTGCTCGACCCCGGCGCGCCCTGTCCGGCGGCTGTCGTTGGCGGTGCAACAGTTTGAGTGGGCGCAGACGCCGGGGGTGCCGAGGTCACCGGTGGTGGCTCGGTGGCTGCCGGCTCCGTGGTGTCGACCGGCGGTGATGTGGCCGGCGCCGTGGCCGTCGGCGCCGATGCCTGTTGAACCGCTGCGGGCTCACCGTCGCGGCTGGCGAAGTAGGCGCCAATGCCGGCGGCGATTGCCGCAATGGCCACCACCGCCGCACCCGCGCCCCAGAACCACGGTGTCTTCGCCGCGGCACGAATCACCGCGGATGGATCGTTTCCCACGGTACTCGGCGACACCGATGCCACCGTCGGCGCGTTGCTGATGCCCGAGCGCGCACCGACTTGCGTTTCGGTGGAGTTGATTACCACCGTCGCCGCGTCCATCGGCGAGGTCACACCCGACAAAGCCGGGGCGATACCGGCCTTGGATGCCGAGTCGCGACGTAACCGCTTGAGATCCGCGCCGATGTCGGCCGCGGTTTGATACCGCAGACCGCGATCTTTCTCGAGCGCTTTCGAAATGATGCGGTCGAGCTCCCCCGGCAGCAGCGCGTTGAGCGTGCTCGGCGGCACGGGATCGCGATTGAGAATGCCGTCGAACACCACCGCGGTGGTGTGCCCGGGAAAGCTCTGCCGGCCGGTGCACATCTCGTACAACACCACCCCGAACGAGAACAGATCGGTCCGCGGATCCACATCGTCGCCGCGCGCCTGCTCGGGCGACATGTACGCGATGGTGCCCACCGTAGTCCCGGCCACGCTCGTAAAGTGCTCGGGCACGCGCGATTCGTTCCGCACGTCCACGCGCCCGGAGCGCCGGCGGTATTCGGGCGACAGCTTCGCGAGACCGAAGTCGAGCACCTTCACCGGACCGCGGCGCGTGAGAAAGATGTTCGCGGGCTTCACGTCGCGATGAAGGATGCCTTCCGCGTGCGCCGCGTCGAGCGCATCGGCGACCTGCGTGGCGATGTCGAGCATGTTCCGCAAGTCGAGCGGGCGGCCCGACAGACGCCGATCGAGCGGCTCGCCGTCGAGCAGCTCCATCGCGAGATAGAGCTGACCCCCGTGCTCATCGAAGCCATAGATCGTACAGATGTTCGGATGGTTCAGCGCCGACGCGGTGCGCGCCTCGCGGCGGAAACGTTCGACCGCTTCATCGCTCGCCGTGTTGCCGGTCGGCAACACTTTCAGCGCGACCTGGCGCCCCAGCTTCGTGTCCTGGGCACGGTACACGATTCCCATCCCCCCAGCGCCCAGCTGGTCGAGGATCTTGTAGTGCCCGAGAGTCTGTCCGACCAGCGAATTCGACACGGCGGACGACCATCGTATGCCTGTAACGCCTTGACAGGGAAGGGGGCTAACAGTAGAGTCAGAATTCTGAAATGTAATTCCGCATGATGGAATCCCCGCGCCCCTCAATCCGCGCAAACGGACCGCGCACCTCGATCGACAAAGCACTCGAAGTCTGTGAAGTCTTGGGCGGTGTGCCGAAGGGAATGAGCCTGTCGGACCTGGCCAGGGCCCTGCGGCAGCCGGCTTCCACGGTGCATCGGCTGTTGGCGGTGCTGAAGCGTCGTGGCTATGTGCGCCAGGACGACGAGACGCAGCGCTATGGGCTCACGCTGAAGATGCTCGACCTGAGCTTCAGGTCGCTGGGCCAGTCGGAGCTGCGTTTGCACGCCTACCCGATCATGCGCGAGTACGTCTTGCGCACGCCGTATCGCGGCTTCATCGCCATTCCGTCGAGCGGCGAGGTGACCTACGTGTGGAGCACCGGCCCGGACGAAGTGGCGATGCGCACGGTATATGGCAAGGAGATGCCCGGCCACTGCGCCATGTATTTCTCGCCGCGGCAGGCCACGCGCCGGCTGAGCTGTCTTCGCCTGGCCGCACCCGCCGAATTGAGCAAGCCCGAGGCGACCGTGCTGCGGTTGGGGCCGCCGCCGGTCGAGCCCGACGCGCTGCAGCGTTTGTTCTGCACCTGCGCGCCGGTGCGCGATTACACGGGACAGGAAGTGGCGCGCGTCGGCGTGTTCGGCCACGGCGCCGACGATGGCCCGATTCTGACCGAACACCACCGCGGCGCGTGGGACCTCGCGCGCCGCATCTCGATGCGGCTGGGACATGTGCCTCACAGCGCGTTAGAAAGTACGGCCTAACTCTTAATTCTGAACTGCGAAACCGCTCAACTTAACTGTCAACCGTCAAGTTTCAACTGTTAACTACTGAGATCGAGGAATGGCTTACATCATCACTGAACCGTGCATTGGAACGAAGGATTCGGCCTGCGTCGACGTCTGCCCGGTCGATTGCATTCACCCGCGCAAAGATGAGGCGGATTTCGAGGCGGCGACGCAGCTGTTCATCCACCCGGATGAGTGCATCGATTGCGGCGCCTGCGTGCCGGCGTGCCCCGTCGAGGCCATTTTCGCCCTCGACGAGGTGCCCGAAAAGTGGAAGAGCTATATCGATATCAACGCCAGGCACTTTCAGAAGTGATACTTGCCGGAAGGGGATTCTTGTCGGGAGGTGATTCTCGTCGGGAAGTGATTCTCGTCGGGAAGTGGATTCTGGGTCGGGAATTCGGGATAGAATCCCGCCATTAGGGAGTTTGCTTCCCGGCCCCGGCTGCGCCCCGGAGCCATGTCCTGAAAGAGGGCTTACATGACTCGACCTCGCCTTGCGTTGGTAGCCGTCGTAGTGCTGGCAGCGCTGGTCACAGGCGTGCAGGGGCGCGCGGACGTCAACGACGCCAATCTCCAGTTCCAGATCGGCACGCTGCTCTTCGAGGAAACCCGCTATCGCGAGGCGCTCGACGCCTTCCGCAAGGCGGTCAGGGCCGAGTCCAAGTCGGTGGCTGTCCAGGCCCGGATCGGCGTGGTCAAGTCGGCACTGCGGCTGGGCGAATTCATGGAGGCCCAGAAAGAAGCGGCCACGCTCAAGCAGCAGGAGCCGCGGAGCGCCGACGTGATGGCGGTGCACGCCGACGCGTTATGGTCGGCGGGCCTCTTCGACGAGGCGCACCAGGAATTCAGCGACGCCCTCGCCCTGGTGCCGGACCTGTCGCGCGGCCGCCATGGTCTGGCGCGGGCGCTCGCCTCGCAGAACAAGCTCGATGAAGCGATGAACGAAGCGCAAATGGCGTTGAAGCTGTCGCCGCGCGATGAAGAGATTCATCACACCGTCGGCGCGATCTTCGAGCGGATGCGCCGCTACGAGCAGGCGGCCGCGGCCTACGGCAATTACGTCAACCTCCTGCCCAATAAAGATCGCAGCGAAAAGGCGGCGTGGTCGCGCTCGCAGATTCGCTTCCTGCGATCCTTCGCCGAGCGCGAGCCGATCGCCATCGACGAAACCGGCGCCAACCAGATTCACACGGTGGATTTCCGCGTCGTCGACGAGAAGGTGATCGTCAAGGCGCGCGTCAACGGCGGCCGGCCGCAGGACTTCGTGCTCGATACCGGCTCCGAGCTCACCACCATCTCCCGGCAGACGGCGTCGAACGCGTCGGTGCGGCCGATTACCTACACGCTGAGCGCTGGCGTCGGGGAAGTGGGCTTGCGCGGCCTGCAGCTCGGACGTCTCGATACGCTCGAAATCGGCACGCTCAAGGTCAGCAACGTGCCGGCCTTGATCAAGGCGCCGGCGCTGCGCGGCATCCCGAAGCGCGAGACCGAAAGCTTCTCGCCGCTCGGCCTCGGACTGTCGATGACCATCGACTACGCCACGCACAAGCTCTCGCTGGGGAGGAGGCTCCCGGAGGAGCCGGCGGAGTTCACGCTGCCGATGCGGCATCACCGCCTGTCGATGGTGCGCGGCTTGCTGAACGACACGCGGCCGACGTATTTCGTGGTCGATACCGGCGGCGAGGTGATCTCGATCAGCACCGCAACGGCCGAAGGGCTCGATCACGATATTCCGCGCAAGATTGCGCTGCGGGTCTACGGCACCTCGGGCTGGGATCGCGATGCGTTCCTGATGCCGGGCGTGAATCTCCGGTTCAACCAGATCAAGTACAACAACTTCGCGGTGGTGGTGCTGAACCTGCAGGCGCCGAGCGTCCTGCTGGGCTTCCAGGTCGGCGGCATCGTCGGGCACAAGTTCCTGAGCCCGTACCGCGTGACGCTGGATCTGGAGCGCAGCCAGCTGCGCATGTCGAAGGCGGTAGCGGCTAATTAGGTCCTGGGTCCTGGGGTCTTAGGGTCCTGGGGCCCTACAATGCCGGGCATGAAGGCAAAGCGCTGGCAGGATTCCGCGTCGGAGACCGTTCAGGTCGTGCTTCCTAACGATTCCAATCCGCTCGGTTTCATTCTCGGCGGGACGGTGATGCACCTCATTGACATCACCGGCGCCATTGCGTGCCATCGGCACACCAACATGCTGGCGCTCACCGCTGGTGTTGATTCGCTCGACTTCATCCATCCGATCAAAGTCGGCGACCTGATCATTCTCAAGTCGCGCGTGACGTGCGCGTTCAACACGTCGCTCGAAGTCGAAGTCGAAGTCTTCTCCGAAAAGATTCAAACCGGCGACCGAAAGCTGACCAGCAAAGCGTATCTGACGTTTGTGTCGCTCGACAAGGATGGCCGGCCGGCAAAAGTCCCGCCGCTGATTGTCGAGACACCGGAGGATGAGGAGCGATGCCGCCAGGCGCAGGCGAGACGCGCCGAGCGGCTCGCGCGGAAGGAGGGCCCTAGGACCTCACGACCCTAGGACCCTAAGACCTCTACCAGTCGTAGCCAATCCACATCGAGAACTTCACTTTGCGGAAGGCTTCGCTGCCGCCGCTCTGCGCAAACACCACGTCCTCCCACGGCTTGTTCATCAGCGTCTTCCACGACCAGTCGAAGTGGACGGGGAAGCCGAGGGCGAAGGTGGCCAGGCTGATGCCGTAGGACGCGCGCGCATCGACCAGGCGCATGCCGGTGATGTTGACCGGTGCCCCCCTGATCGGCTCACCGGTCACATCGTCGAACTCCACGATGGGACGCTCGACCGAGCTGCTGCTCGAGAATACCTTGAACCCCTGGCCGGTAATCGGCGACACCTGGTCAGCGAAGGACGCCCCGCCAATACCGGCAAACAAGGTCGCCCGCACGCCGCCGAGCACGCCGATCGGCGTGGCCATGGCGTCGATCAGCGGGAAGCGGAGCTCGGCGTTGGTGAAGAACGCATTCTGCCCCAGGAATTCCAGGTACTCGTAGCCGCGCAGCTCGGAGTTGCCTCCGAAGAACGTGTAGTCAGGGTTCTCACCCCAACTCTTGAAGCCGCGGGCGCGCAGGGCGAGCAGCCCGGTGGCGCCGAGGCGGAAGTACTTGCGTGCGTCGCCGTCGAGGGTCTGTCGGCCCAGCAGGTTGCCCATCGGCGGCGCCACTTCGTACGACAAGCGCATCGTGCTGCCCGACAGCGGCCCGAACTCGCGGAAGATCGTCGTCTCCTGCACGAACGCGGCGCCAACCGGCATCATGCTGCCGTTATTGAACAGGTTGCGCCCGAACTGTTCCTGCTGGAATTCGTTGGCGAAGAACTCCACTGCCGGATCGTTGTACCGCTCCTGGTAGCGGCTGAACCCGCCGAACACCTCGACGCGGCGGTAGCGATTGAACGGATAGATGGCAAACGCGCTGGCGCCCTGGATGGTGCGGGTCGCCACGGCGAGATCGCGATCGATCAGGCCGCTGAACGCCGGATCGTAGAAGACGCCTTCGAGCTGGCCGTAATAGAACTGCGTCATGTTGTAGCCCTGGATGGCCCACTGCATGCGCTTTTCCATGTTCAGCCACGTGAACGACATGGTGCGGTACTGGGACACCGACGCCATCAGCAGGCTGAACTGCTGATCGCCGAGCACGTCGGTGAAGGTGACCTGCGTGCCGCCGAACACGTCGCCGCCGCTGGTGACGCCGAGGTTCACCGGCGGGCGTCCTTCGAGGAACAGCTTTTCGAACTTGCCCTTCTTCTTCTTGTTGTCGGCGACGATGGTGTGGGTGAGCGGCGCCTGGAAATCGACGATCGGACCGGGCGTGCCGAAGTCGGCCGACGCCACCTTGGTGATCTCGTCCTTGCGCTCGAGCACGTGCAGGCCGTACTCGCCCTTGAAGTAGGTCACGAAGGCGAGGCGGTTGACCGGCGAATCGCGCAGCACCACCGGCGAGAGGTTGCCGGACAGCGCGTCGGTGAACTGCCGGAGCTCGTTGGTCTTGAGGTCGAGCGTCCACAGGTTGTAGATCTGGCCGTTCTTCGCCACCTCTGGGTCGATTGGCTCGGCGGGGTTCACCGCGGTCGACGAGAACACCAGCGTGTTGGGGTCGAGGAACTGCGCGCCGCCTTCGTCGTGCGTGCCGAAGGTGAGCTGCAGCTGGTTGCCGCCGTTGGCATCCATGCGGAACAGCTTCTCGTTGCCGCTGACGCGCGTCAGGTAGACGATCGACCGGCCGTCCGGCGCCCACGTCGGCGAGTACTGGGCGAACGCGTCGCTGGTCAGGTTGACGACGTTCTTCGAGTCGAGGTCGACGGTGAAGATGTCGGCGACGCTGCCGCGCATGCCGGAGAACGCGACCAGCTTGCCGTCCGGCGAGAAATCCGGCGACTCGGGCGCGTCGATGGTCGTCAGCGGAATGCGCACTTCGATCTCCTTCGAGACCACGTTCTGCACAATCAGCGAGCGGTCCTTCTCGGTGCGCACGAAGTAGGCGATCCGGTCGCCCTGCGGCGACCACGACATCCACGGCACCGTATTCCAGCGGCCGCCAGGCGTGGCGAGGTACTCGAAGCCCATGCTCTGATCGAAGCCGCTCGTCAGGTTGCGGATGATCGCGCCGTCCTTGGCCGAGAACAGGACGATGTCGTATTCGCGATCGCGGCCGTTGCCGGTCATGCCGGCGATCAGATCGCCCGACGGCGACGGTTCGATCGACAGCACGTTCGCGAAGCGGCCCTTGCGCGGATCGGGCGCGAGGTCGCGGCCGTAGTCGGCGGGGCGTTCCTTGTCGCGGAACGGCTTGAAGCGCTCCTTCAGGTAGCGATCGAACTGCTGGTCCCATTCCTCCGGCGTAATCTGGAACGCTTCCTGATACGCATCGTCGCTGCCGCCGATCACCGAGCGGCGCAGCGCGAACACGTACGCGCGCACGCCTTCCTTGCCCCACTTCGACTCGATGAATTCGAACGCCGCGTGGCCGAGGTTGTAGATCAGACGCGGGTTGCTGAAGCCGCCGTACTCTTCCAGCTCGCTCATCTTCGGTACGATGTCGGAGACCGCAGCGTCGCGCACCGTCATCATGTCGTATGGGCGCCAATAGCCGGTCATGTAGTCCGACATGCCCTCGAACACCCACAGCGGCATGTTGCGGCGGATCAGGCCCGTCGGAATGATGTCGAACTGGAACTGGTGGGTGAGCTCGTGGACGATCAGGCGATAGAGCAGATCGGGCGGCTCGTCGATCGGCATCAGGATGCGGTAGCGTCCCGGCTCGGCGAACGCGCCAACGCCCTCCTGCGCGGCGCCGGGGATCACGTTCTGTTGCCAGAACTCGCTCGCCGTCGAGAACAGGATGAGCGGCAGCTTCATCGACAGGTCGTGCTTCAGTTCGGAGCTGACGTGCTGATAGGCGCTTTCGGCGTAGCCCGCGATCCGCTCGAGGTGCGGCTCAATCTCCGGGTAGTAATAAATTTCGAAGTGCTCGGTCGTGTAGGTGTGCCAGTCGAAGTTGTCGTAGCGGATCTGGTTCTTCCCGAAGTACGGGATGTAGGCCGTCTGCGCCCCCGCGATCCCGGCCATCGGGATCAGGAAGCAGATAGCCAAGCCCAGGCGCGCCAACAAGTTCAGCTGCGGGGTACGCATAGATTCTCCTTGCTGCATCTTACTGATCCTCAGTCGACGGCCGCAATCGACTGACCACCGCAGAGCAAGATCCGATCCGCCGGATTTCGTCCTCTCCTTGTGACGCGCGAGGCGTATGGACCGCTGGATTTCCGAGCAATTTCGCGGGTTTCCTCCCTCGGGCTCGCTGACGTGATTCGCGGACATTTACGTCTGTTGACGACTCGGCCCCGGTGATTAGTGCACAATACAGACATGGACGAAGGTTCACACATCGGTTCACCCGAAGGTTCAGACACGCGTTCGGAGGCCAGCTCCAGTGCCAGCTCGCCGGCGCCGGCCACATCGCGGACGCGCATGATTGCCGTGGCGGTCACCGCCGTCGCCTTACTCGCCATTGCGATTCCATTCGTGTGGGAGCCGCACGTGGATGCCGAGCCGACCGCGACGACCGCTGCCGGGGACGTGACGCCGGCCGCGTCGCACGACAGCCCCGCCGAAGGCGCGGCGTGCATGGCCAACGCCAAGCCCGCGAACTTCGACTTCACTATCAAGGACGTCGACGGCAACCAGGTCTCGCTCGCCAGCTACAAGGGCAAGGTGGTGCTGCTGAATTTCTGGGCCACGTGGTGCGGTCCGTGCAAGGCGGAAATTCCCGGCTTCGTGCGCCTGCAGGAAAAGTATCGCGACCAGCTCGTGATCGTCGGTTTCTCGGTGGACGACACGGCCGAGAAGGCCAAGGCCTACGCCGCGGAATACAAGATGAACTATCCGATCCTGCTCGGCGAAGGGCGCGAAGATGTGCAGAATGCCTACGGGCCAGTCTGGGGCATCCCCGCGTCGTTCATCATCAGCAAGGATGGCAGGGTGTGCCGTAAGCACATGGGTATCGCACCCGAAGCGGTTTTCGAAAAAGAAGTCGTTGCGCTGATGTAAGATCACCGCATCATGCTTAAGGGATTCGTGAACGCTCGCCTGGCCTGCGGTTGCCGCCTCGCGTTCCGCGAAGGATCATCTGGAAGTCCCGTGCTCGTGATGCTGGAGACCAAGTCCACCGGCTGCGTGAATCCGCGCCACGTCTCAGGATTGCCGCTCTACGACTACCGTGAAGCGCTGCGTCCGTCAACGCGCCTCGGGTTGTTGGAAGAGGAAGAGTTCGAAGAAGAGAACTAAGGTTTCCTGAACGGGAAGAAGCCCATCGCCAGGCTCAACTGGTAATTATGCGGCGTCCACTCGCGCGCAAAGTTCTGCACCGCGGAGTGAATCACGACATCCGGATCCGTATAGGTGTAGCTGAGCTGCGTGCGCACGCTGACCTTGTGATGCAGGAAGTACTCGGCCTTCACTCTCGGCTGTACGACGAATGAATTACTGACGGTGACGCCTACCGGCTCCGGCACGCCGAAGGCGACTGCGACGCCCGGGTCGAGCGTGACCTTGTTGAACGAGTAGCCGAGACCCAGCTGCGCGCCGTAGACCATCTTCCCGCGCACCCACTGGTAGCCAACGCCGCTCATGATCTGTCTTGCCTTGAACTCTCCAAACCCCACGCCGCCTTTGGTTTCCAGCCCGCCGCGATACCCGGACAAGCTGAAGGGATACTTGATGCCAGTGCGCTTGTGCCCGGCCGTGCCGTAGCCGATGCCAAAGCTCGGGTCCATCCGCACGTCGCTGTCGATTGACGTACGCGTGCTGGTGGAGACATAGACGCCCGATTTCTCGATCAGGCTCTTCAGCTGGCTTCTCACGAACTCGCCCTGCGCCTGAGCCGGCACCGGCAGGAGGGCGATGAGCAGCACACCGAATAGGCCGAGAGTTCGCATTCTCACTTGGGGTGAGAGTGCAAAACCCGGGCCTTCGAGATCGGTGGATTCCGGCTGAATGCGGGCGATCCACCGTCCGAATGCGGGGACCCCCGCCTAAAGGCGGGGGCTATATGGATGGAATTGTAATTTTGCTTCCCATAGCCCCCGCCTTCAGGCGGGGGATCACCGCCTTTAGGCGGGGGATTTCCCGGGCCGAATGCGGGCGGATCCCCCGGCTTCGGCCTTCGCGCTGCGCGCTTGGTCGGACTTCGATAGCCGGGGGCTATAGTTCGCGCAATGCAGACGGAATGGGCAATCGTGCCGCGCGCAGCGCCGGAAACAGGCCCCCGACCAGCCCCATGGCGAGCGCGTAGAACAACCCCATGCCGAGCAGTTGCGGCGTCACCTGGAACGCAAACGCCACCTGGCTGAACGTCGAGAAGTTCATCGTCGAGGTCTGGTAGCCGTTGAACGCGAGATACGCGAGCACGCCGCCGATGAGGCCGCCGATGGCGGCCAGTGCGAGCGACTCGGCCAGCACTGATACGACCACCGAGGTGGTGTTGAAGCCCAACGCGCGCAACGTAGCGATCTCGCGCGAGCGCGTCGACACCGCCGTATACATCGTCAGGATGGCGCCGAACACGGCGCCGATCCCCATCAGGATGGCGATGCCATACCCGACCGTCTGGATCAGCGAAGTCAGCGCTCGCGACTGTTGCGCGTAGTATTCCTCTTCGCGGCGGACCTGCACGTTCAACTGCGGGTTCGACGTGAGGTAGTCGCGGAAGGTGGTGAAGCTGTCGCTCGAGTCGAGGCGCGCGAGCAGCGACTGAAACGAGTTGCCGCGGCGATACACGCCCTGCAGCACGCGCGCGTCGCACCAGATTTCCGTTTCGGCTACGCTGCCGTCGGTTTCGAACAGGCCGACCACCTGCCACTTGTTCTGTCCTGAAATGATCGTGCTGCCGACGGTAAGGCCCTTGAAATTCACCACCGCGCCGCGGCCGACGATCACTTCGTTGGTGCCGAAGTTGAACATCCGGCCTTCGGCGATCGAGAACTCCTCTCGCACCGTCGTGGCCTGCGGCTCGATGCCGCGCATTGGCACATTGGCGGACGTGTCGGTTGAGATCTTCGGGATGTCGATGATCACGTAGAGCTCGGCCGACGCCACGGGCGTCTGGCCTTCGCGCCGCAATCCTGGCGCCTGCTTGATGAGGTCGACTTCGGCGCCGCCGAGGCCGCTGGTCATCTCGCTGTCGGCGCCGCTGCGCATCACGAGCGCGCGCACCGGTGAGCCCGACGCTTCCATGGCCGCGGCAAATCCCTGGGCGATCGACAGCACCGAGACGAGCACGATCACGACGCCGGCGATGCCAACGATGGCGACGCCCGACGAGCCGAGGCGCTGCGGAATCGTCCGCAGGTTCAGCATCGTGACCGCCAGCGTCTGCCTGATGACATTGAACACGGTCAGCCTCTCCCTTTATCCCCTGCGTAGTGCATCGGTGATCTTCAGGTTCATGGCGTTCACGGCCGGCCACGCGCCGGCGATGATGCCGAGCAGCAGGATCATCGCGGCTCCGGCCCACACATCGCGTGTCGGCAGCACGAAGATCGGCAGCATGCCGTTGGTGGGGTCGCCTTGCTGCACGATCACCCACGCCACCGCGAGGCCGAGCCCGCCGCCGAGCACCGCAATCAGCACCGATTCGCTCAACACCAGCACCAGGATCGAGGTGTTCGAGAAGCCGAGCGTCTTCAACACGCCCACCTCGCTGGTGCGTTCGCGCACCGACTGCGCCATGGTGTTGGCGGCGACCAGCAGCATCGTGAACAGGACGGCGACCAGGATCGCGATCATGATCGCGCCGATGTCGCCCATCTGTTTGGCGAAGCCCTCGACGAAGCCTTTCTCGGTGGTCGTCTTGGTTTCCGCGGACGAATTGGCGAACATGCCGTCGAACGTCGTGGCCATTTGCTGCGCCTGCGACGGGTCGGCGATCTTCACCACATACCAGCCCACGAGGCCATCGCCCTGGGCGCGGTTCTCATTCAGATAGTCGTAGCGGAAGAAGAAATTCGTCTTGTCGACGCCGGCTTCGCCGTCGTAAGTGCCGGCGATGTTGAAGTCCCAGACCTGCCCCTGCTTCGGCTGCCAGATGGTGCCGACGATGGGAATGCGGTCGCCCACTTTCCAATTGAACCGGCGCATCAGATCGACGCCGACGATGGCGCCCTGGCGATCCGCCAGCCACGCCTTGACGTGCTCGGGCGAGATCTTGAACTCCGGATAGATCGTCATGAACGGTTCCGGCTCGACCACCATCTGCGCGAAGAAGTTCGACGGATCCTGGTAGACCCCGCCAAACCACGACTGGTGCGACACCACCTCAACACCTTCCGTGGCGCGCAGTCGGTCCTGGTACGAGATCGGCAGCGGCATGATCAGGCTGACCTTGTGGATGAGCACCAGCCGATCGAGCCCGGCGATCTCCACGCCGAACGAAAACGCCGTGCGGATGGTCATCAACAGGCCAAACAGCACGAAGGCGATAAACACCGCCAGCAGCGTGAAGATGGTCCGGATCTTCTTGCGCCAGAGGCTGCTCCAGAGTAGCGGGAAGAATTTCATGCGTGCACCATTCCCTCCATCAACTGGCCCTTCTCGAGATGCAGCGTACGCTTGGCGCGCTCGGCGGCGTGCGGGTCGTGCGTGACCATCACGATGGTCTTGCCGTGGTCGCGATTGAGCGCCTGCAGCAGATCGAGAATCTCGTCGCCGGCCTTGCGATCGAGATCGCCCGTGGGCTCGTCGCAGAGCAGCAGCGTCGGGTCGGTCACAATCGCCCGCGCGATGCCGACGCGCTGCTCCTGGCCGCCGGAGAGTTGCCGCGGATAGTGCTTGGCGCGTTCCGACAGGCCGACCACCTTCAACGCGATCGCCACGCGCTTCATCCGCTCCGCCTTCGAGAGCTTGGTGAGCAGCAGCGGCAGCTCGACGTTGCGTTCGGCGGTCAGCACCGGCAGCAGGTTATAGAGCTGGAACACGAAGCCGATGTGATGCGAGCGCCACCGCGACAACTGCCCGCCCGAGAGGCTGCCGATGTTCGTGCCGCCAATTTCGACGCCTCCGGAGGTCGGGCTGTCGAGGCCGCCCAGCAGATTGAGCAGCGTCGTCTTGCCCGAGCCCGACGGTCCCATGAGGGCGAGGAAATCGCCCTGCGGAATGTCGAGGGTCACGCCCTGGAGCACGTCGATGCGCTCGCTGCCGCGCGTGAACGATTTGTGGACGCCGTTGATCTTGACCAGTGCACTCATGAAAAGCGACTCCTCATGCCGGCTCCCGGCGGCACTGAAGTGCCGCCCTCCCGGACTTTATTTGATCGTGATCAGCATGCCGTCAACGAGCTCAGGCGGCGGCGAGACCACCACTTGATCGCCGCCCTTCAAGCCGGCGACCACTTCGAGCCTGTCGCCGTCGGTGCCGCCCGTCTTGATGGCGCGGCGCTCGACGGCGTTTTGCCGCACCAGGAATACGAAGCTCGCGCCGTCCTCGGTGCGCACCGCTGCCTGTGGCACCAGCGTCACCGACTGCGCCACCGGCGTGTCGGTGGCTTCGGCTTCGCGCAGGAACGTGACCTTCACGCCCATGTCGGGCAGGATGCGCGGATCGAGCTGCTCGCCCCTCGACTCCGCTCGGGGCGACCCTGAGCTTGTCGAAGGGTCGAACCCGATGCGTACCAACACCGTGGCCTTCTGTCGATCGGCCGTGGGCACCATCGTGATCACCTGTGCCGGGATCTGCCAGTCGGGATACGCGTCGAGCACCGCCGTGACCGGTTGCCCCGATCGCACGCGATTGATGTAGCTCTCGTTGACGTCCACTTCGATCTCGAGCGAGCGCATGTCGACGATGGTCGAGATGCCCGTGCGGGTGAAGCCGCCGCCCGCGGACACGGGGGAGACCATTTCGCCGGCCTGCGCGTCCTTCGAAATCGCCACGCCGCTGAACGGCGCGCGAATCACCGTGTCCTCGATCGCCGTCTGCTGCATGGCGATCTGGCTCTCGGCGACCTTGACCTGTTGCTGCGCTGAGGCGATGCGCGCGACCAGCGAATCGACTTCGGCCCGGGCGTTGTCGATATCGTTCGGCGTCGTGAGGCCCTCCTTGCGGAGCTCCTCCTGGCGTCGCAGCATCACGCGCGCTTGCGCGAGCCGGACTTCGCTTTCGGGGATTTGCTGCTTCGCGGCCTCGAGCTGTGCCCGATACAGCCTCAAGGTGGCCTGCAGCGTGGAGTCGTCGAGACGCGCGAGCACCTGGCCCTCGCGCACGGCCATGCCTTCCTCGACGTTGACCTCGATCACCTTGCCGGTGACTTTTGACGACACGGTGGCGCGGCGGCGCGCGGTCACGTAGCCCGATGCGTTCAACACCGTGGCCTGCGTGCCCGCGGCCCGCTCGGTGACCTCCACCACCTCGACTTCGACGGGCCGCTCGCGGTTCAGCCAGTACCAGGCCCCCGCGCCGGCGCCGCCAATCACGATGAGCAGGAAGAGCCACGTGCCCCAGCGCCCACCGCCCGTGTTCAAGGGCTCTCGCTCGATCTTGAGCGCGGACAAGTCGTCGGAAGTATCAGCCACGAATCAGCTACCTCTATGAAGCCAGCAATAATACGCGAATAAAAAGCGAAAATCAATCCGGACTGGCTCTTTGACTCTAACCGACGCGTACGACGCGGGAGGGGTTCGACAGAATCGGACGAGCGGTAGGAATCAGCGCTTGGGTGGTCTGGGTTTCTCCTCGGTGAGTCGTCCCGACTGCTGGGCCGCCCGGCGCAGGAGGAACTCGATCTGCGCGTTCAGGCTGCGCAGATCGTCGTTCGCCCAGCGCTGGACGGCGTCCAGCACGGTCGGATCGATACGAAGGAGAAACGGTTTGCGATCGGCCACAACAACCTATTGGTAGATCGTCCCCGTGTTAATCACCGGCTGCGTGTTGCGGTCGCCGCACAGCACCACCAGCAGATTGCTCACCATCGCGGCCTTGCGCTCTTCGTCCAGCTGGAGGATCGACTTGGCCGACAGCATGTCGAGCGCCATTTCGACCATGCCGACCGCGCCTTCGACGATGCGTTGGCGGGCGGCGATGATGGCGCCGGCTTGTTGCCGTTGCAGCATGGCCGCCGCGATTTCCGGTGCGTAGGCCAGGTGGCTGATGCGGGCTTCGATCACCTCGACGCCGGCTTTGACCAGTCGATCGCCGATCTCGCGTTTGAGGTGATCGGCCACCGCGTTGGTGTGTCCGCGCAGCGACACGTGCGTATCGTCGTGCGCGTCGTAGGCGTAGCTGGTGGCCAGGTTACGCAGCGCCGCCTCGCTTTGCACCTTGACGTAGTGTTCGAAGTCGTCCACCTCGAACATCGCTTCGGCGGTCTCGAACACTTTCCACACCACGACCGCGGCAATCTCGATGGGATTGCCGTCGATGTCGTTGACCTTCAGGTGCGAGCTATCGAAGTTGCGGACGCGCAGCGACACCTTTTTCTTGGTCAGGAACGGATTCGCCCACCGCAGGCCCTGGAGCTTGGCGGTGCCCTTGTATTCGCCGAACAGCTGCAGCACCTTGCCCTCGTTCGGGTTGACCATGAACAGCCCGGCGGTGAGGAATGTGAGCACGGCAATGGCCAGCGCCGCGGCGATGATTTCCGGCACCGACTGCGTGCGGATGTTCATGACGAGCATCCAGATGGACGCCGCCTCTGCCAGCAGGATGACGAGCAGGACGGGTAGACCAGGCAAGCCGTTGTAGGCGCGTTCGCGAATCATGGACGGAGTCCCTCCTTGAGACCTGTCCCGCCGTAGCCCTTGGCGCAGGCGGACGATATTAATGTGATATCACAGTAATATCTATCCTTGTCAAGAGGCTATTGCAGTTGGCAGTTGAGAGTTGACCGTTGCCAGTTGAGTGGCCGGTTTCGGAGTTTCCCAGTTGGCTGCCCACCGGAGTAATCTGTCACCATGGCGAAGCTGACCAGCGAACGCGAAATGGATTGCCCGTGCTGCGGCGCGGTGCTGACCGTGGACCTCAACCTGGGCCGGATCGTCAGCCACGAGGCGCCGGCCAACCCAGACCGTCCGGAGCTCGATAACGCGCAGAAGATCCTCGCCGAGCAGGCGGCGCGCCGCGACGCGCGGTTCGAGCAGTCATTCCAGAACGAGAAGACCAAGGGCGACGCCTTGTCAAAACGCTTTGAAGAGGCCCTCAAGGAAGCCAACAAAGAGCCGGTCTCAAAGCCGCTGCGTGGTTTCGACCTCGATTGATGTCCGACGAGCCGAAGCGCACGCGCATCGTGCGCGTCGCCACCTATAACATCCATCGCGCCCGCGGCCTCGACGGCCGCACCCGGCTCGAGCGCATCGCGAGTGTTCTCGCGTCGATTGAGGCCGATGTGGTGGCCTTGCAGGAAGTGGTCGGTGCCAGCCCGCTCAAACCCGGGCAGGCGGCCGAGCTCGGCGCGTCACTGGGCATGGGGTGGGTCATGGCGCCGACCCGCCATCTGCGGACGGCGCTCTTCGGCAACGTGATGTTGAGCCGCTTTCCGGTGAAGCATCACGTGCAATACGACCTGACGTGGAAGACCTGCGAGCATCGCGGCGTGCAGCGCGTGGATGTGGCCATGGATGAGGACACGCTGCACGTCTACAACGTGCATCTCGGCACGTCGCTGCTCGAGCGACGTCATCAAGCGGCGAAGCTCGCCTCCATCGTCCACGATCGGCGCGTCGCGGGACCGAAGATTGTGCTCGGCGACTTCAACGAATGGGCGCGCGGCATTGCGAAGGACGTGCTCGCCGAGCGGCTGCAAAGCATCGATCTCAGCAAACATCTCAGCCGGCGCCGAACCTATCCCGGATTCTTTCCGATCCTCCACCTCGACCACATTTATTACGAGGGCACGGTCGAGGTCCTGAACGTGTCGCTGCCGCGCGACCGGATGGCCTTGATGGCGTCAGATCATTTGCCGCTGGTGGCCGATCTTCGAATCGGCTTTGACTGATCTCTTTTACAGAAGAAAGAACCACCTTCTTTTCTTCTGTAAAAAAACTCGGCGGGCAGCGGCTCCCACTTGTCGCGGCCGCGGTAGTAAACCGGCTTTCGATCGTGGTGTGTGGCGCGATAGTTCTTGTACTTGCGCAATAGTTGCCGGTACCGTCTGTCTGACGTCTTGATCGTCTGGTGCGGCAAATCGATCAGCATCTGCTCGACCTTCCACACGTTCTTCGTCGACAACCGCCAGTCGTAATCCGGGAGCGTCGTCCGCAGGTCCGCGACCCCAAACCCCTTCAAGCGGCCGGTGTTGTCGACGTAGCCGTCGTGGTAACTCCGGGCCAGCGCGCGCGGGGAGGGGAAGCGCGGTTGGCGGCCGTGCAATCCGGGATCGCGCGAGCGGGCGATCGCGCCCCAGCCGGTGTCGTGGCGATAGACGAAGATCACGTGGTCGAGCCAGTCCTGCGACTCGAGGCTCATCAGCAGCGGGGGATAGCCGTACTGCTCCATCACCACGGCCGCGAATAACGCCGCCTCGAGGCAATGCGCCGTCTCCAGTCGCGCCACCGGGCGGAAGCTGCGCAGGGTCTCGCCATTGTTTTCGATGTTGTAGCGAAGCGCGTTCAACCATCGCTGCACTTTCGCCGGCGTGTTTAATCGCGCGATGAGCGCCCGTTCGGCGCGGGTGAAGGAGAGGTCCGCCTTGGCCGCTTCCGCCTTCGCCCGGAGGGCTTTGGCGGACAAGCCGCGGCGATGGCGAGACCGGCTAACGGACAAGCGCGGCCTTCA
>CAZEMI010000075.1:0-3147 GCA_964513235.1 uncultured Acidobacterium sp. | reverse complement strand
GTTGCGCGAGCACTTTCTTCAATCGATGCACCTTGGTGGCGACGTTGCCGGGCGACAGGCCGACGATGTCGCTGGTGGCCTGCGCATCGAGGCCCTCGAGATAGAGCAGCATTACCTGGCGATCGAGCGGTCGCAGCCGGTGGACCAATGCAAGTAATCGGTCGAGCGCGCGGCTCTGATCGACCGCCCTTTCGCGTTCGGGCTCCGGGCCCGCAACGTCCAGATCCTCGATGGTGACGAGTTGTGGATCACTGCGCCGTCGCCGGATGCAAATCGACGTCGCCGTGTTGTGAGCGACGCGATAGACCCAGGTGCCGAGCGCGCACCGCCCATCAAACAGTGCCAGGCTCTGCCACAACGCGAGGTGCAGTTCCTGGAGTACGTCCTTGCGCCGTTCGGCGTCCGGTTCGTAGGCGCGGGCCAGCCGCTTCAGGGCCGGCCCATAGGACGCGATCGCCTGTTCGTAAAGTTGGCGAACTCGGTCGTCATTCACGCCGAGTCGCGAATCTGCCATCTGGTCGGATTTAGTCGCAACGGTGCGGGCGGTCTTACAGGCGCTCTCTCGATCTGTCCAATCCTGGTCAGGATTGCACAGGTTGCGGCCGATGCCGCACAGTTGCACAGGAGATGGCAAAACGTCAGGAAAGCATGCACCAACCATGCGATCGCGGCCTGAATCCGGCGATTCGGCGCGCCAAGTCGACTTGACGCCCCCTAGCTCTAGCGTTTACCGTGGGTCAGCCCTCCCCTGGGTTACCTCAATGGACAATCGGCGTTGGCCGTTGCGCGTCGTCGCAATGGCAGCTCTCGTGGTGGCCGCGGTCATCGCGACCGAACCCGCGTCGTCGCAGGGCAATCGTAACGGTCAGCGTCCGCCGACCACGCGCCTGGACGGCCACGAGGTGGTCGAGGGCGAAGCGATCGTCCGCTATCGCGCGAACGTTGGCGCACTCGAGCGGCGCCGCGCCGAGTCGCAGGCCGACGCCGACCAGGCCGAGCCGCTCGGCCGCCGCGGCGCGCGGCACCTCCGATCGAGCCGCCGCACCACGCGCGAAATGCTCGCCGCGCTCAGGAACAATCCCGACGTCCTCTACGCCGAACCCAACTACATCATCCGCCTCGCCAGCACGCTGCCCGACGATCCGGGCTTCGGCAGCCTCTGGGGCCTGTTCAACACCGGCCAGCCGATCTCGGGCTTCCCCGGCGTGCCCGGCGCCGACATCAGCGCGACGCTGGCGTGGGACGTCACCACCGGATCGCGCAATCACGTCGTCGGCGTCGTTGACACCGGCATCGACTACAACCATCCCGACCTAGCGGCGAACATGTGGTCGGCGCCGCGCGGGTTCAACGTCACCATCGGCAGCATGAACATCCACTGCAACGCCGGCACGCATGGCTTCAACGCCGTCACTAACTCGTGCAATCCGATGGACGATCATTCGCACGGCACGCACGTGGCGGGCACGATCGGCGCCGCGGGCAACAACGGCGTCGGCGTCACCGGCGTGAACTGGGTGGCCAGCATGATGGCCCTCAAGTTCATCACCGCGCAGGACACGGGCACGGTGGGCGACGCCATCAAGGCGATCGAATTCGCGATCCAGGCCAAGGCCGAGCTCGGCGAAGACGCCAACGTCCGCATTCTTTCGAACAGCTGGGGGCTCGAGGGCGACTCGCAGGCGCTGCGCGATCAAGTCGAGGCGGCCAACGAGGCCGACATGCTGTTTGTGGCCGCGGCCGGCAACAGCGCCGAAAACAACGACGTGTTCGCGATGATCCCGGCGTCGTTCGACAACGCGAACGTGATCGCGGTGGCGGCCACGACCAATTACGAAGAGCTCGCGTATTTCTCGAACTACGGCCGCACCTCCGTCCACCTGGGCGCGCCAGGCCAGGACATCCTGTCCGCGGTTCCGAGCAATGGCTACGCGTCGTTCAGCGGCACCTCGATGGCCGCGCCGCACGTCTCCGGCGCGGCGGCGCTGATCCTCGCCGCCTGCCCAATGAGCACCGCGGATCTCAAATCGGCGCTGCTCTTCAGCATCGATCCCGTTAACGGGCTGGACGGCCTCACCAGGACCGGCGGACGATTGAACGTCAGCGAGGCGTTGCAGGCGTGCTTCCGGGACCCGCCGACACTTTTCGCCTCGCTCGTCGGCCGCACGATCAGCGCCACGGTCACCAACGGCCCAGGCAATCCGAAAGATTTCGTCGGCCTGTTCTGTCCGGCAACCGGCCCCGATGACACGCCGTCGATCCGGCGGTATCTCGATGGCACCACCACCGTTCCGCCGGCCGGCCTGGAATCGGGCACGGTGACGATCGACCTGCCGGGCACCGGCGGGCTGTGCAACGTGCGGTTCATGTTGAACGGCGGATCAATGGTGCTCGCGGTGAGCGAGACATTCGACATTCCCTCAGTGCCCATCGAGATGAACGTGCTGACGCCGTCGGTGTATCCGACCGCGCCGCTCGACCTGGAGGTGCTGAACGGGCCCGGAAACGCGACGGATTGGGTCGGCCTCTACGCCGCCGGCGCGGCCAATACGCAATACACGCAGTGGATGTACTTGAACGGATCGACGCGCGCGCCCGGAAGCGGCCTGCCCCACGCGGCGCTGAGATTCGTGGCCCCGTCAGCTCCCGGCACCTACGAGTTCCGGCTGTTCCCCAGCAACACCTATACGGCAGCCGCCACCAGCGGGCCCGTTTCGGTGCTGACGCCTCCGTCGATCAGCATCGGCGACATTACCGTCGTCGAGGGCAACTCGGGCACGTCAACAGCGATTTTCGCCGTGTCGCTGTCGCCGGCGATTGCGCAGCCGGTGACGGTCAATTACACCACCGCGAACGGCACGGCGGCGAGCGGCATTGATTACACCGCGACCAGCGGCACCCTGACCTTCGAGCCGTCGATGACGACGCGCACGATCAGCGTGGCCATCAATGGCGACTCGACCTTCGAGCAGAACGAGACGTTCTTCGTGAACCTGTCACAGCCCGTCAACGCGGTGATTGGCGACGCGCAGGGCGCCGGCACGATCATCAACGACGACCAGGCGGGAACGCCGGCGGTGACGGCCGGGCCGGCCACGGTGGCTCCGGGCGGCACCATCACCGCCACTGTGACCAACGGTCCGGGCA
>CAZEMI010000074.1:0-19581 GCA_964513235.1 uncultured Acidobacterium sp. | reverse complement strand
GTAGAGGAAGAGGAGTACTTGAAGGCTGTCCTTGTCCGTGAGCGTGCTGACAATCTGATCCACAGCCGTTTCAAAACCGCCGGTGATCCGCCGATCGAGCAGATACCCACCCAGTAACAAGCCGGCAAGCAGCGACGGAACAATTCTCTTGGACCAAATCGCGATGGCAATCGTGAGAAGCGGGGGCAAGACGGATAGCCACGTCATGGTCATGCACATCCTCTAGTCATGGCTGACATAGGTGCGCTGCACGGGAGAGTCGTGCTTCGTGTCCGCCCAACGTCGTGGCGATAAGCTGCGGGCGCCGCAGGCGGCCGCCAGCTTCATCGGCCTGTTGGGCGGCGCCGTGCACGTACCACGCTACTCCCGGCCGAGGAACTGGCGCACTTCCACAAGCCGGTACTCGGGCGACGCCTGCACTGAATGCCGCAGTATCGGAAGGTGGCCGGAGCCTATGATCACGATGACCCGCTCATTGGGCGAGGCAGTGATGCGCTGAAGGTTGTGAAAAATGCGGAGGTTACGATTGTACCACCGGGTGCGCACGTCCGGCCCGAGGTAGTCGTCGTCTCGTCCCAGGTGAAAGCTGCCGATCAGATACTGACCGTGCCCCGATAGCACTCGGTCGGGGTCATTCTCGCGTAAGAGGTACTCCCGAAGCCGCATCGTGGTCTTGAGGGAGTCGTCGAACTCCGCGAGCGAGCGGAAACGCCCTTCGAGATCCTGTTGCCGTGCGAGGAGGCGGCTATCGGCACCCTCGATCAGCCGGGCCACATGTCGATCGTATTGCTCTTGCGTCATGTCCGGGTCGTACGACCTGGCCGGTGCATCCACTGCGAAGACGCGTTCGTGGCTGAGTTCGCGGGCCAGTCGGAAGCCAAGTTGTTCTCGTTCATTGGGACTGAGCGGGACTCGGCCGGCCAGAAAGGCGCTATACGCCGCATCGAGCTCGGCCTGGCGACCGATGGGCCACTCCAGCGCCACTCGAGTGGGGCGAAACGCGGCGAGTAGCCTCACGACCTCTGCGATCTCCTGCTGACGGCTGGATTCGAGCGGATTCCATGGGAAGCGGGGCTTGTAGTCATCGAGTCCGGGATCGTCAAAGTGGAACGTGCCGAGGAGGAGAACATCCGCCTTCTGCACCGTCGCGAAGGGGTCCCGAGCGGCTTGCGCTAGCGCTGAGGTCTGGAAGAGGCAGACCGCCATGAGCACAAGCCCCACATCCTTGGCACCACACCTGTTGCTGCGCATGTGTTCCTCCGTGTCTTTCAGTCGGGAGCCGGCGCCCAACGCCTTGCCGCTCAGCCGCGAGCGGCGGTTTCAATACTCGATGATGTCAGAACTCCCGCCGCTCGTCGGCTGCAGCGGCCGGCGCTTCGAATGCCACGAGAAAACCTTCGACGTCCTGTGGAAGCTGCACGCGTCGGCAGATCACCGGCCAGATTGTAACCGGAGGACGCTCCACAACACTCGACGCCAGGGTCAACGTTGTCAGGTCATCGTTTAGGTGTGGCGTTTGGCCACAGTGGTGCGCCTGACACGCGCGTCGCGGCCAGCACTCGCGATAGTGACAAATCCGGCCAACGTACTTTCCATCACACACGAGGAAAATGTCGGCGCCTCGATTGACCTGCTGCGCGCGCCCTTTCATTCGGCGGCCCTGCAGGGCGAGAGTCTGGAGGTCTACGTCGGCGGAAATCGTCACCAGAAAGTCGATGTCTTTGGGATCCGGTCGGCTGGAACAGATCGAGCCAAGCAGGCTCATGTCCAGGACACCGCGAATCTGAGAGGCCGCGCGCGCGAAGACGAGCCCCGCAGCAAGCAAGTCTGCTCGACGGCCCCGGTCAGCATGTTGGTCCATGCGATTCCGATCTTCTGCTTCGCCCTGCCCGGCTGACGCTGCCGCTTCAGCCGCGGCGCGCCCACAATATCACCAGCGCCGACGGCTGCATGCGATGTTAGCCAGCCGTTCGGCGAGCAGGCTCTGTTGCCTCGGCCCATTGCTTCGCCATAGCGACCAAGTCGTCTCGGTACTTCGGCCAGTCATGCAAGGTCTCTGGATCGAAGTCCGCTCCGATGGGCCACTGGATCGTCCCAAAGGTCGGATCCAGCTCCACAGCGTCGAAGAGCTTCAGGTCCCGCAGAGGAGCAAACACTTCGCCCTCCAGGACAAGTCGGAAATCGATTCGCTGACTGGTGCCGTCATCAAATCCAAGCGCCAGCGTATACGGACCGACGATATCGAAGTGCTCGACGCGATAGATGGTGTGGCTCATGGTTGTCCCTCGCTCAGCGTAACGGGTCGATCTTGAACGGAGGCTTGCCGGATCGCAAGAGGCCCCAGGCCTGTCTCGCGTTGGCTGCAAGCATCGCGGTTGGCCGCCAATTCTCGCAGTGAACGCTGGGCCAGTGAGCTATCTTCACGTCACAACGCGATGGTTCTGAGCGGATGGCTGCGAAGTCGCCACGCAGTGCAGCCGGGCCAACACGGTGAAGGCGGGCAAAGAAAAGGCCACGAAGGCATCTGTGCCTTCCACCTTCGCGCTTCCACCTTCGCTTCAGCTACGGTGGACAAGTCGCGCTACGGTGGACAAGTCTGCGGCCCCCTTCGACTCGGAAGACGCCGCTCACGCGACGTCTTCCTCGCTCAGGGCAGGCTGGCTACCTGCCGTCGATCAGGTCTCCAAGCCCGCCGACGCGATCGAGAATCGATCCCTCTTCCTTACGCCAGCCCTTGTTCTGCGGCGCCGAGGAGTAGATGCGATCCGCCATGCGGCTGAGGGGCAGTGACTGCAGCCACACGCGGCCGGGACCCTGCAGCGTGGCGAAGAAGATGCCTTCGCCGCCGAACAGCGCCGTCTTGATGCCGCCCACGAACTGGATATCGTAGTGGACGCTCGGTTGCAGCGCCACCAGGCAACCCGTGTCGACGCGCAGCGACTGGCCGGCCGCGAGCTCGAAGTGCTGGATGTTGCCGCCAGCGTGCACGAAGCATAGGCCGTCGCCTTCGAGCTTCTGCATGATGAAGCCTTCGCCGCCGAAGAGGCCAACGCCGAGCTTCTTCTGGAACGCGATGCCCACCGACACGCCGCGCGCCGCGCAGAGGAACGAATCCTTCTGGCACACCAAGTGTCCGCCGAGCGCGCGCAGATCCATCGGCAGAATCTTGCCGGGATAGGGCGCGCCAAACGCCACCTTCTGCTTGCCCTGGCCCTGGTTGGTGAACACCGTCATGAACAAGCTCTCACCCGTCAGGATGCGCTTGCCGGCGCCGAGCAGCGCGTCCATCACGCCGCGCGACTGCGGCTGGCTGCCGTCGCCGAAGATGGTCTCCATCTGGATGCCCTGCGTCATGTACATCATCGCGCCGGCTTCCGCGACGGCGCCTTCGCCCGGATCGAGCGCGACTTCCACGAACTGCATCTCGCCGCCGTGAATCTCGAAGTCGATGTCGTGCGCTCGTCGTCCAGGCGCCGGCGGCGGCGTAAACGCCGCCGCCTGACCAGCGGCTTGGCCCGCCGAAGCGGCCGCAGGTCCGTTGACATAGGCCGCGAAGGCGGCTACCTCCTTCACCTTCTGCCACTGCGTCATGCCTGACGAGAACACCAGCGTCTCAGCGTCGATGCTGCCGTTCTGCAGGTTGGTGATGATCTCCTGCTGGGTGACCGGGCCTACCTGGTGGCCGCCGATGGCCATGTACCACTGATTCGAGCCGTCCATTAGCTATCCCCCTGAGAGTCGATGTTGGCGGAGGTCTCGGCTTCGAGCGACGTCACCGACGCCGCGTCGAGCCCGAGCTGGTGCGCAAGCTGGGCGAGGTAGATACGCTCGGCGCCCGACACCGTTTCGTCCGCGCGCACGATCGTATAGGCGAGCACGTAGAGATCCTTCTTCATTTGCGGGTCGGTGACGCCGCGCACGATGTCGGCGAGCGGCCGGGTCTGCCCCAGCTCGGTTTCCACCACCGACTCGAGCCCGGCCTCGCGGGCGCGGTCCATGATCAACGCGCGCTCGCTGTCGGAGAGGGTGCCGTCGGCCTTGGCGGCGGACACCGCCAGCCGAATCACGCGCGCGACGGGGTCGAGGGCGGCTTCGAATGCGGAGGGGGTGGCGGGGATTGGCGGAACCGGTGGAACCGTGCCGAACCCTGCCTTTGGAACATTTGGAACCCCTGGAACCGCTGGAACGGCTGGAGCATTCTGGCCCTTGACCGTGTCGTAAATCCCCCAAGCCACTCCAGCCGCCGCAATGAGCGCGCTGGTGCTCAGGAAACCGCGATTGCCGGTCAGGAACCGGGTGGCGCGCCGGGCCCGCTTGCGGCCCGAGCGGCCCAGTGTGCCGCGAAGCACGATCGACAACACATCTGCCGGGTTGTTGAACACTGCGTTGGTCCCTCCGAGTACGAGAATACGGCGCGCGGCTCTGGGAGTTCCATCGCAAAATAGGAAGAGTCTCGCTTGATTCCTCGATGTTTTGCGTGGCTGCTGCCGCCAACGCCGACGCTACTTCCAAGGCCGTGAACCGAACCAAACTCAGACACGACAGACTACAATACCGCCGTGGGCATCACGCAAGTCACCGCCGCCGTACGAAATCCGGCGAAACCGGAGCGGTTCTGGGAAGGGCTGTTCCTGGTCGACACCGGCGCGGTGGATTGCCTGGTGCCGGGCAAACATCTCAAGACATTGGGACTCAAGCCACGGGGCAGCCGGACCTATGCGCTCGCGGATGGCTCCGAGATCACGTTGAAGGTGACGGTTGCGGAAGTCGAATTCATGGGCGAGACCGTGGGCGCCACGGTGATTTATGGCCCCGACGACGCCGAGCCGATTCTCGGTGTCACCGCCCTAGAGTCCGTGGGTATCGAGGTCGACCCGCGCTCGCAGCGCTTGAAGCGATTGCCGGCTGTGCGGTTGAAGTCGCGCCGACCTGCATCGCGGCACCGCGACGGGCGGCGCCAGCGTCGTTAGACCCTACAACTGCGTCGCCGGAGCCTTCGCGACAACCGGCTTCGGCTCCTTTGGAGTCCAGTCTTCCCCGGGGTTGATGAAGCGGTTGGTCTCGAGCTTGTACTGCTTGTCGTAGAGCCGCCCGTCGCGGGACATCGGCGCATCCATCGAACCGGTTCAATGGGGCCGCTGATTTCTCAGCGGAACAACAACGCGGTGCGGTGACGAGCACGCGCCTGATCTGTCGCTTCAATGGGGCCGCTGATTTCTCAGCGGAACAACATGACGCCGCCGCCGTGCTCGACTGCCATCCCTCAGCTTCAATGGGGCCGCTGATTTCTCAGCGGAACAACGCCTCACCTGTAGACACGCTGGACACCAGCGCGTAGCTTCAATGGGGCCGCTGATTTCTCAGCGGAACAACGGACAACCTCACGCCGACATGGGCGTGGCATGGGCGGCTTCAATGGGGCCGCTGATTTCTCAGCGGAACAACTCCAAAATTGTTGGGTGTAAGATGTTTCCTTGGCTGCTTCAATGGGGCCGCTGATTTCTCAGCGGAACAACTTCGTCTGCAAGATTATCAACAAACATGGCTAGAGCAAGATGGCTTCAATGGGGCCGCTGATTTCTCAGCGGAACAACGGGCAGAGAGCAGGACACCATGACAACGACAAACGCGCTTCAATGGGGCCGCTGATTTCTCAGCGGAACAACAGACTGCTTGGGAAGTATTCAGTTGTCAATAACCTACGAGGTGCTCCGCGAGCGGTTGAGTAACCGGAAGAAATCAAAGTCGATCGACTCAAGGTCAACTCCCGATAAGTCCCATACCATCAAAGACTACCGGCCGTCGAGCGGTCCCCCACTATAACGAGTCGCCACGCCGCTCGCGCGGGTTTACCCTCCAGTCCCCGCCGCGAGAGAGTTGCCTACCGCCGTCGCCCGGGCGCCACTATATCCACGTCATGCGCGGCGTCACATAAACGCTCAGCGCGACCGACCCGCTGATCATGTACGGCAGGCCTTCGGCGTCCAGACGCCCGGTTACGAGCACGATGACCTGGCTTTGCTCGTCGAGCGGTTTAGACACCGTGCGATTATGTCCCGGACGGCGTCATCGTGTCTCGAAGCCCGGATAGGCCGGGATCTCGCCGGTCACGTATCTGGCCAGCAGCCGCACCTGGACTTCGAGCACTCGTCGGTAGCTGATGCGATACCCGAACACCGGATGCGTCACGAGCTGATCCATCCGCTGCTCATACGCCCTGATCAGTCCGGTACGCCCGCGCTGGGTCATGGCCACCGCGTCGCCGGCACGCACAAAGTCCTCGGCCGTCACCATGCGGGTGTTGATCGCGCTCAGGACGGCGGAGTCGGCAACCAGGGGACGGAATCCTTCCATGAGATCGAGGGCCAGCGCCGCCCGGCCGAAACGGGGTTGATGGTAAAAGCCAACGAACGGATCGAAGCCTACGGCATGACAGACGATCGTGAGATCGCGCGTCAAGAGGCTGTAGGCGAACGACAGCAGTGCGTTCACCGGATCGCGCGGCGGCCGGCGGTTACGAGTGCGGAAGTCGAACGCAGGCAAACCATCGGCGTCTTCGACCTTGATCATGCCGCCGAACGCGCCGAAGTACGCCGCGGCGGCCGTGCCCTCGATGCCGAGCAACGTCTCCAGCGACCCCGCCGATTGTGCCTGAAGGGCGAGACGCTTCAGACGGTCGATCGGCACTGCCGGAGGCTCGACATGATTGCGCTGCAGCAGCGTCCGTTGATTGCGGATCTTGGTCGTCACCAGGTCCCGCGCCAGCGTCAGACAGAACGTCTCGTCGTCCGCGCGGCGGAACTGATCGCGCCGCAGAAACACGTTCTTCAACCCGAGTCCCGTCGTCAGACCATAAAACCACCCGCCGATCGAGAAATGCGCCAGTGGCTTCTCGGTCTGACAGAGCACCTGCACGGCGGCGCCGGTGATCGAGATCGGTCCGAACAGGTTGACCTGCGAGACGTCGTTCAGCCTGGCCTCCTGAATGACTTTCCCTTTTTCCTTGACCTGCAACAGGCCGCCGGATTTCCCGACCGACAACTGGAATCCGGTGATGTACAGAGCGCGCAGATCGTCGCGAGCGGGAAGCAACCGCCGCACTTCATCCGCCGGTACGTCGGTGACCAGCGGCGGCTCCGTGACCGACTCGAACAGTTCGATCTGATTCGGCTGGTCGTCGGGGTCCAGCCAGCCCGCTGCGGCCACCGTTTCGTCCGGCAGGCAGATGGTTACGAGCGAGCAGCGAGGACACTTCGGGCTGTCGATGAGCGGTGGTGGAATGCGGCCCGATCGCGCGAGAGCGCGGGCGTGCTCGACGTTGGCTCGCACCTGGATCACGAGCGATTCCGTGATCGGCACCCGTACCCGTTGCCTGGTTTCGTAATAGAAGAGCAGGCCCTCCTCACACGCGTATCCGTTGTCCCGGAGGACGATTGCTTGAGCTGCGATCTGCGCCAGGTCCGCCGGCCATGCTTCCGGTCCGGCATCGGTGTCTTTCGGCGCGCCGCGCTT
Organism: uncultured Acidobacterium sp.; assembly: GCA_964513235.1. Taxonomy (GTDB): domain Bacteria; phylum Acidobacteriota; class Vicinamibacteria; order Vicinamibacterales; family UBA2999; genus 12-FULL-67-14b. Next base: position 12,069 of record CAZEMI010000074.1, on the reverse strand, counting down.
GAAGTCCACCGGGGTGACCTTGCCGCCGCCAGCCTCGATGAGATCCAGTTTGGCGATCAGGCCCAGCGCTTCACTTGACAGGGTTACGCCGCGGGCCTTGAAGGTCTCGCCTTCCAGATCCTCCTGCGCGGGCAGCCGTCCGTACGCCATCCGTACGCTATACTGTCGGACGGGAGTTCACTTGTGCCGACCACACCTATCGCCCGAGAGGACCGTATCGAACTCAGGGCCTCGCGGGAGGAGAAGCGTCTCCTCGCCGCCGCGGCTGCCTATCAGCGTCTGGACCTGACGACGTTCGTCATGCGGACGGCCCTTCCGGTCGCCGAGGAGGTCGTCGCTCGACACGAGCGTATCCGGCTGAGCGCCCGTGACGGCGCGCGAGTCCTCGAGCTCCTGGAGAACCCACCCAAGCCCACGCCGGCCCTCCGGGCGGCTGCGAGGCGGCTGCGACGGCATCGCGCGTGAGCCGCTCGCGCCGCTGGCGCGAGGCAGCGCTGACACGGCGCCACGATCGTGCGGGATTCGACTGCGGCGTTGCCGTGCTGAACGACTACCTCCAGCGATACGCCCGCCAGAATCACGAGAGCGGCGGCGCGAAGACCTTCGTGGCCGTCGCGGTGGATTCACCGAATACGGTCCTCGGCTACTACACCATCTCGCCGGGCGCGCTCGACTTCAGCGATGTGCCCGAGGCGGCGAAACGCGGACTTGGGCGATACGAGGTTCCCGTGTTCCGACTCGGTCGGCTGGCCGTGTCCGTCAGGGAGCAGGGTCGCGGGCTCGGCGGAGAGTTGCTCATGGCCGCTGGGGAGCGAGCGCTGGCCGTGGCTGAGGCCGTGGGAGGCGTGGCTCTGGCCATTGATGCGAAGGACGAAGCCGCGGCACGGTGGTACGAGCGCTTCGGTGCCCTCCAACTGCTGGACAACCCGCTAGCCCTTGTCCTCCCACTCGCGACGATCGCCGCGGCGCTGAAGGGAACGCGGAAGAGCTCGGAGTGAGGCAACTTTTGTCGCGAAAGGTCGTGCTGAGTGTGACGAACCGAACCGGTGGCGTCAATCAGGGCGGCAGGGCCAGCGTAATGGCTAATGCCTCTTCGATTCGCGTCATTTCGTCGGCGCTGACGGCGCCCGCCCTGGACTTGAGCTGGCGCTTGTCGATTGATCGAATCTGATCGCCCACTGCGCGTCCGGGCTTTCCCTTGATCGCCACCATCGCCTCACCTGGGTAGAGGGATGCGACGTTGCTGGTGATCGGCATGACCAGCACCCGGCGTCCATATCGGTTGCAGGAGTCGTTCGAGACGATCACGGCAGGTCGCGTTTTGCGGATCTCGGTCCCCGATGACCGGCTCGAGGTTGACCCAATAGTCGTCGCCACGCTTCGGTGTTCGACTTAATCAGGCCATCCTTCGGTATCGGTGGTCTGCCAGTCGGATTCTTCCGAGAGCCGCCACGATTCGCGCGCGGCGGCCTGGCAAGCCTCGCGAGCACCTCTCGTGATGGGCGCAGGCGGGCCCGAACGGCAGCGTTGATGAAGCGGCTGATGCCTTTGGCCGGAAGCTCGCGTTTCAGGCGCTCGTGAACGTCTTCGTCGATGGTGATGTTGAGTCGGACGGGCATACCCAATACCGTATTGACTACAGTATCCCGGTCAACTAGAGGATGCCAGCGGCCGGCAGCCCTCCCGTTCTCGGTGCTGACCTCATCTGTCACAGTAATGACATAGGATCGCCGTCGCGATGCAGTTCCCGTGAAACACGCGCCGACGAAGTCGCTACGGAATCGGCACCTGGGGTTCACTCTACGACCTGACATGACCGGAGACGCACCCTTGAATGACTGGCTGCTAGACGCGCTGACGCTCGATGGCCCGCACGACACCCGCGAGCCAACCAACGGTCTTCGAATGAATCGCAACGCGCAGTTGGATTCGTACTGCGGATCGCGCGCGCGATCGACACCCGCTGGCGCTGGCCGCCGCGTTCCCGCACTTGGGTTCCATCGTGTTCGCACAGAGGAGGATCGGGCGAAAGGGCCAGGCGTGATGCTCAGAGTCCGGTTCGGTTCGTCACAGCCGGCGCGACCCTTCGCGATCGGGCAGTTCTGCCATTTTTGGCCTTGGGCTGTTTGCTCCGGTCGTCCCCCAAAGGTCGGAGGAATGATCGTCGCGGTCGTATAATGGTCACCAGGGTGACCACATGAGGATCAGCACGGTCAGGGAGTTCCGGGATAAGGCGACGGGCCTTCTGCGCTCGAGGACGCCGATTCTCGTGACGCGGCGCGGACGGCTGGCCGGAATCTTCTTTCCCCGGCCCGAAATCACCCTTCCAATCGAACTGAAGCGGGAACTGTACGACATGCTGAGCAGCGACGTCGCGCGGCAGCTGAAGCGACGAAAGGTCCCCGAAGACGACGTGCTGAAGGACTTCGAGGCGTCACGGAAGAAGCGCCGTGCAGCTCGTCGCCGACGCTAACGTTCTTCTCTCAGCGGTCATCGGCGGACGCGCCGCCCTCGTGCTCAGGCACGAAGAAGTTGAGCAGGTCTTCACGCCGGCCGCCGCCTACGATGAGGTCTTCGAGTACCTCGCGCCTCTCGCCAAGAAGAAGCGCCTTCGACTGGACACCCTCCTGCTCACACTGGCGGCCGTTCCCGTCACGCTTGTGGAGCGTTCCGACTACGAGCACCACCTGCCGGAGGCCAAGCGCCGCATTGGCAAACGCGATCCCGACGACGTCGACGTACTCGCACTCGCGCTTCACCTGAACGTCGCGGTCTGGTCGAACGACAACGACTTCGAGGACGCCGGCGTGGAATGGCATACCACCGCCGAACTCCTGAAAGCACTCGGTGTCAGATCAGTTTGAACGGCGAGACGCGCCGTCAGTGTTAGAGCACACCTCACAGCGGTTGAAGCGTTTGCCGGCTGTTCGCCTGAGCCGCTCATGTTTCGTCGGCACCGCGCCGCCCGGTAAGTCGCCAGCCGGCCGTTGCTGAGCGAAAACTATAACTGCGTCGCGGGAGCCTTGGAGACGACCGGCTTCTTGTCCTCCGGCGTCCAGTCTTCCCCGGGGTTGATGAAGCGGTTGGTCTCGAGCTTGTACTGCTTGTCGTACAGCTGCCGGTAGCGTCCGTCGCGCGCCAGCAGCTCCTCATGGGTGCCGCGCTCGACAATCTCGCCGCCTTCCATCACCAGGATCTGGTCGGCGCTGCGGATGGTCGACAGGCGGTGCGCGATCACGAACGTGGTGCGCCCGGTCCGCAACTGCTTGAGGCCGTCCTGGATCATCTCCTCGCTCTCGCTGTCGAGACTCGACGTGGCCTCGTCCAGGATCAGCACCTTCGGCGACGCCAGAATCGCGCGCGCGATCGACACCCGCTGGCGCTGGCCGCCGCTCAGCTTGATGCCGCGCTCGCCGACAATGGTGTGATAGCCCTCGGGGAACTTGAGGATGAACTCCTCGCAGTGCGCCACCCGGGCGGCGTGCTTGATCTCGTCGAGCGACGCGCCCGGCCGCGCGTAGCCGATGTTGTCCGCAATGGTCCCGTCGAACAGGAAGTTCTCCTGCAGCACCGACGCGAGCTGTTCGCGATAATCGCGCAACGGAATATCGCCCAGGTCCTTGCCGTCGACGAGAATCTTGCCCTTCAACGGCCGGTTGAACGCCATCACCAGGCTGATCAGCGTGCTCTTGCCCGATCCGCTCGAGCCGACCAGCGCCGTGGTGGTGCCCGGCGCGGCGCGGAAGGTGACGCCCTTCAAGACCGGCACCCCCGGGTTGTACTCGAACCACACGTCTTCGAACGCGATGTCGCCGCGAATGGCGCCGAGCGAGGGCTTGCCTTCATCCGCCTCGTCTTCGGTCTGCATGCTCATGATCTCGCGGATGCGATCCAGGCCCGCGAAGGCTTCGGTGATCTGCGTGCCGATGCTGGCGATCGAAATCATCGGCGCCGCGAGCAGGCCGATGAAGAAGATGTACATCACGAATTCGCCGAGCGTCATGCGGCCGGCCAGGATGTCGTTGCCGCCCATCCAGATCATCACCACGCCGACCACGCCGACGATCACCGTGCTGCCGGAGGTGGTCGCCGACACGCCGGTCATCGACTGCGCAATGTTGCGGAACAGGCGATGCGCGCCATGCGTGAAGACAATCTCTTCGCGCTTTTCGGCGGTGTAGCTCTTGACGATGCGGATGCCGCCGAGGGCTTCGGTGAGCCGGCCGGTGACTTCTGCCTGGATCTTGCCGCGTTCGCGGAACAGCGGCCGCAGCCGCTGGAAGGCGTATGCCATGCCGCCGCCGAACAAGCCGAGCACCACGGCGGTGACGAGCGTCATGCGCCAGTTCAGGTAGAGCAGGACGCCCAGGCTGATGATCGCCGTGAGGACACCGCCCACCAGCTGCACGAGGCCGGTGCCGACGAGATTGCGAATGCCTTCGGCGTCGCTCATGATGCGCGACAGCAGCACGCCAGTCTGGGTGGAGTCGAAATATCGGACGGGCAGCCGCATCACCTTGGCCTGGACCCGTTTGCGCATATCGGTGATCGCGCGCTGCGCGGCCACGCCGAGGGTCTGCGACAGGCCGAAACTCGTGATCGCCTGGACGATGGTGGCGGCGCCCGCCACGAGGGCAATCGGCATCAGCAGCTCGTGCCGGTTGTTCCCAATCACATCGTCGATGACCACCTTCGACAACGCGGGAAGGACGATGCCGGACAGCCGGCTGATCATCATCAGCGTCAGGCCAATCGTCAGCCGGCGGCGATGCACCCACAGCAGCTCGCGGAACTCACGCCACGCCGCCTTGGAGTCGATCTTCTTTTTTGCGGGCGAGCCGGCCTTGGCGGCCGCCTCCATGCCGGCAGACCGCCCCCCACTCGAGCGTTCAGCTCGTCGCATGCTTGGCGCGCCGGATCTCAATAGGGCCATGTGGGCTTGGGTCTTGGGTCTTGGGTCTTGGGACTTGGGGCTTGGGACTTGGGACTTGGGACTTGGGGCACGGAAGTTCCTAGTTTAATGAATGCGGAACCGCCAGCGTAAACGGCGCAATGCGGGCTTCAAAGGTCTCGCCGGACGGGGTGATCATCGTGTACTCGCCGTGCATGGTCCCCACCGCCGTTTTCAAATGACAGAAGCTGTTGTAATCGTAATACGTTCCCGGCGGCAACACCGGTTGCTCGCCGACCACGCCCTCACCGTGCACTTCTTCCTCTTCCCCATCGGCATTGGTAATGACCCAGTGCCGGCTGATGAGCTGCGCGGTTTCGACACCAACGTTGGAGATGCGGATGAAATAGGCAAACCAGTATTCGTTCTCCCTCGGTGAACTGCGATCCGCCAGGAACTTCGTCGTCACCTGCACGCGGATCCCATTTGTTGTCGTGTCGCTCACAGATCAATTATTACCCACCGCCGACCGGCAACCTAAAGGTTGCCTCTATATAGTTGCGCGCTAATCCAGATGGCCGCGCTCGGAATCACCCATCTCCACTCTCACGTTCGGAAAATATTCAGGCCAGCGACGCGTCACCGTGGCAGCGATGTCTTCGCGGCAGGTGACTTCTTTCGGATACCACGGCTTCATGCGCGCGTCAATGACGATGGGCGGTTCGTAGGCGATGTGATGCCGGACGACGCGCTGTGAGGCCGAGTGAATATCGGCGGCCGGCTCGAACCGCGTGAACGTGGTCCAGAGGAAGTTCATCTCGCTGCGAGTGGCACGCGCGGGCTCGTCGCTCACCACCACCAGCGGCCAGCCGGCAAATGCCGGATGCGCGGCGATGCGCGCCGGCGCCTGCGGATCGCCGGCAAACGGCCGCGCCCCCACCACCAGACAGCCGCCGCAGAACACGCGCACGTCGGTCAGGTCCGGCGGCGGCGGCGAGGCCGGCGAAAACTGGCGCGGCAACTCGCGCACCGGATCGCCAACGCCGAGCCACACGCCCTTCGACCCCTCGTTGACGACGGGACCGGTGTAATCGAGCGTGTCCATCGCGAGGTTGGCGAACACATAGAGATCGGTCTGCGGGTTGGTGCGGGCCAGCACGTGCTCCAGCGTGGCACGGAAATCCTTGAGATCCACTACCCGATCGGTCAGGAGAAGGAATTTCGTCAGCGATAACTGGCCTTCACCGAGGATGCGGAAGGCGCTGGCCATCGCTTCGCGCTGGTAGCGCTGCTTGACCACCGCGCCGGCGAGCGAGTGATAGCCCGTTTCGCCATACGACCACAGCTGCTCCACGGCCGGCATCACCAGCGGGAAGAGCGGCGACAGCAGCTCCTGCAGCAGGTCGCCAATGAAGAAGTCCTCCTGCCTGGGCTTGCCGACCACGGTGGCCGGATAGATGGCGTCCTGGCGATGGGCGATCTGCGTGACGTCGAACACCGGGTAATCGTGTTGCAGCGAGTAATAACCGTAGTGATCGCCAAACGGCCCCTCGGGTCGACGAACCCTCGGTGCGACCTCTCCCATCAACGCGAACTCCGCGCTGGCGATCAGCGGATGCGGATGCCCATTCGGGGCCGCCACTTGTGGCAACCGCTCCCCTGCGATCAGCGAGGCCAGCATCAGCTCGGGAACGTTCTCCGGGAGCGGGGCAATCGCCGAGAGGATGAGCGCCGGCGGGCCGCCTAGAAATACTGTCAGCGGCAGCGCCTGGTTCTTCGCTTCGGCGCGCGCGTAATGAAAGCCGCCGCCCTTGCCAATCTGCCAATGCATGCCGGTGGAGCAGCGGTCGTAGACCTGCATGCGATACATGCCGAGGTTGTGACCCGGCTTGTCGGGATGCTGCGAATACACCAGCGGGAACGTCACGAACGGTCCGCCATCCTCGGGCCAGCAGGTGATCACCGGCAGCTGATCGAGCCGCACATCCGAGGTGACGACTTCTCGCACCGGACCGGCCGCGACGCGGCGCGTTCCCACTTTGATCGCGTCGAGGGCCACGTCGCGCGCCGCCCATAGCTTGGCCGGCGTCGGCGGCAGCAGCGTTTCCGCCAGATGCACGATGCGCTTGATGAACGCGAGCGGCCGCGGCCCGAAGGCGAGCTCGGCCCGACGCGCGGTGCCAAACAGATTGGTGACGAGCGGAAAGGCGGCGCCGGTCACGTTCGTGAACAACAGCGCCGGGCCGCCGGCCGCGATCACGCGCCGGTGGATTTCAGCGGCCTCGAGCACGGGGTCAACAGGCGCGGAGATCTCAACCAGCTCCCCATCGCGGCGCAGGCGATCGAGAAAGGCTCGCAAGTCTGGGAACGTCATGGAGGAATAACCAATATACAGAAACCGTGCGGCGGCGCGTCACGTGATCCGTGATCAGAAAGCGAAGTAGATGAAGTCCATCGTCGTTTGGCTGCGCAGCGTCAGGATGGCCGCCATCATCAAGCCGGCGAGCGCCGCCTGCGTGGCCACGCGCGGCCAGTGGACCATGCGCTCTGGACCGTCGAGGGCCGCGCTCAAATCCGGTCCGTGGAGCTCCGCCCAGAGATCGTGGATCCACAGCGGGATCGAATAGAGGCCGACGAGCAGGAACAAATACCAGCCGGCCGATCGGCCAAGATCGGTTGAAGCCGCAGGGGTGAGTTGAAAATGCCGCTGCAACTGGGCGAGCTCGGTCTCGCGGAAGATCAGCCAGCCGATGCAGGTCAAGAGGAACAGTCCCGCCACTTGCAAGGGACGCACCCATGCTGGGACCTGGGACTTGGGGCTTGGGGCTTGGGGCTTGGGGCTTGGGACTTGGGACTTGGGGCGTGGAAAAACACCCACACGATTCGTGACACTCGAGCCACAAGCAACAGTGCGCCGTGATACGCGCCCACAGCACGTAGTTCCAGCTGGCGCCATGCCACAAGCCCGACACGAGGAAGGTGATGAAGAGGTTCGCGGCCACGCGCCACGGGCCACGCCGCGATCCGCCGAGCGGAATGTAGACGTAGTCACGGAACCAGGTGGACAGCGAAATGTTCCAGCGGCGCCAGAAGTCGGCCGGCCCCGACGCCAGATACGGGCGCTCGAAGTTCCTGATCAGATCGAAGCCGTACCACTTCGCCACGCCGCGGGCGATGTCGGTATACGCCGAGAAGTCCGCGAAGATCTGGATCGCGAACGCGAACACGCCCGCCCAGAGGACGAAGAACTCGGGAGACTCGAGCGCGAACACCTTGTTGGCGATCACGCCGACGTTGTCGGCGATCACCAGCTTCTTGAACAACCCCCAGATGACGAGCAGCGTGGCATCGCGCGCGGCCGATGGCGAGAACGTGCGATCCCGCTCGAACTGCGGCAGCAGGTTGGTGGCGCGCATGATTGGGCCGGCCACCAGGTGCGGAAAGAACGACACGAACGCCGCCACGTCGACAAAACGCGTCCGCGCCGGCGCGTGGCCGCGATACACGTCGAGGGTGTAGCTCATCGACTGAAAGGTGTAGACGAGATGCCGGCCGGCAGCGCCACGCGCAGCGCAATCGGCGGAATGTTCCACCCCATGGTGGCGCCCGCCGCCGCCACGTTCTCGATGAAGAAGTTGAAGTACTTGTAAAACCCCAGCAGGCCCAGGTTGCTGGCGATGCTCAGCCAGAGCCACAGCGTGCGGCGCTTCCACCCCACCGCGCAAAGTCCGCGCGGCGGGGACCCCGGCTCCGGCGCCAGCGTCATAAGGCGCGCCGCCCAGTAATCGACGAACGTCGTCGCGAACACGAGGATCGGCCACCACGCGTGCACCCAGCCGTAGAACACATAACTGGCCGCCAGCAGCAGCACGTTCTGCGCGCGCCGCGGCAACAGCGCTGTTCGAGATACGCACCGAGTCGCGCCATATACCCGGCAAGCGCGGGGGACTGATCGGGCGGACCATCGGGCCGCGGCCGCCGCTGCACCCGAATGAACGCCAGGCGGATGCCGGCCCGCTCGGCAAGATCCAGGATCGCCGGCAGCAGCGATCGATCCACCCGCGCGTCGAAATCGAGAAACTCCTCTTGCGCCTGCGGCAGATCGGCGGCGGCAAACTTGCGCAGCTTGTCGAGCGCAAAGATTTCGTTGTTGATGGCGTCAAGCAGATCTGCGGGCTTGCCCACCGTAGCGCGACTTGTCCACCGTAGCCAGCGCGAAGGTGGAAGCGCGAAGGTGGGTGCCCGCGTCAGGCGCGGCTCGAGCCACACGCGCGTCCGATCGAACTGGTAGACCGACCGCGCAGCCCGGTGCACGTCCGAGAACGGTCCAAGCCGATGGGCGGCGAGGATGCGATCGAGCTCGGGCTCCTGGTCTCGCGCCACGCGATCGAGAATCGGCCCGTTGACCTCCACCTGCGTGGTCAGCTGATCGTCGCGAAAAAACACGATCGCGCCCCGCATGTGGGTGAGGCCGCTGTTGGCCACCAGGTTCTTGAGCTGGAGATACCAGTACGCGACGGGCGTGCCGGGCGTAAACAGACCAGCAACACTCCTGCCGGTGACCCGCGATAGATGCCTGGGATCGATGCGGATGCCCGCCATCGAGTCGCCGATCACCACGTACTCGGGCTGCGCCTCGCGCAGGGCGGCGGCGGCGGCCTCGTCGAACGGCTCGCGCGGCCGCGGCGTCTCGATGGCCGGCAGGTAGGTGCTCCCGACAGCGGCGCCGGGCAGCATCCCATTGACCGCGCGCAGGCCCAGCGGGAGCGCCGCGGCGCCAGCGACCACCACGCAGAGCGACAGCACCTCGCCGCGCACCACGAGATCAGCTCGGGAATTTCTCGTCGAAGCTGCCGCCGTAGATCGCCGGGACCTTGCTGCCCATGGGCCGGAGATACGTGGAGAGCTGGCCGCGGTGATGGACCATGTGGTTATTACAGAACAACGCGAACAACACCGACGGCAGCGTAATGCCCCAGGGGGTGGCGACCGGCTGTGACAGGTGGACGCCGTCCATCGCCATGAGCTTCTCGACGGCCTTCACAATCTCGGTTTTATACCACTCGGCGAGGGACGGCATATCCTTCGCGGACGTTTTCGCCGGGAAGACGCTGAAGCTGTTCGCGGCCACCGCGTGCAGGAAGCCGACATCGCAGATGGCGATGTGATGTGCAAGATCCCACGCCGTGCGGGCGTTCGGCTCCGGCTTGAAGTCGTTCTTGTCCGCGGGCACCGCGGACAGCACCTTATAGGTGAACTTCCACTCCGTTTGCAGCTGCTTCCCAATTACTGACGCAAGAAAACTGGCATGTTCGGGGGTCATCGTTTCGTCTCCATTCGAACGGCGGCACTAAAGTGCCGCCCTCCCGGCGTTAACTGCGCGTCAACTTGCGATATTTGATGCGATGCGGTTGGTCCGCCTGAGCGCCGAGGCGGCGTTTGCGATCCGCTTCGTAGTCCTGGTAGTTCCCTTCGAACCACACCGTTTCGCTGTCGCCCTCGAAGGCAAGGATGTGCGTGGCGATGCGATCGAGGAACCAGCGATCGTGGCTGATCACCACGGCGCAGCCGGCGTAATTGAGCAGCGCTTCTTCGAGCGCGCGCAGGGTATCGACGTCGAGGTCGTTGGTCGGCTCGTCGAGCAGCAACAGGTTGCTGCCCTTGCGCAGCAACTTTGCCAGATGGACGCGATTGCGTTCACCGCCCGACAGCGTGCCGACCTTGCGCTGCTGCTGCGCGCCCTTGAAATTGAACCACGACACGTAGGCGCGAGACGCCACCTTCTTCTTGCCCATCTCGAGCTCGTCGACACCGCCCGTGATCTCGTCGAACACGCTCTGGTTCGGGTCGAGCTCGCGGGACTGGTCCACGTAGCCCACGGCCACGGTGTCGCCCAGCCGAATGCTCCCGGCATCCGGCTTCTCCTCCCCCGTCATCAGCTTGAACGTCGTCGTCTTGCCGGCGCCATTGGGTCCGATCACGCCGACGATGCCGCCGCGCGGCAGCGTGAAGGTGAGGTCATCGAAGAGCACCGTGTCGCCGTACGCCTTCTTCAAGCTGCGGGCTTCGACCACGATGTCGCCGAGACGCGGACCGGGCGGAATGTAGATCTCCACCGTGTCGAGCTTCTGGGCGGTGTCTTCGTTGAGCAGCTGCTCGTAGGCGTTGAGGCGCGCCTTGCCCTTGGCCTGCCGCGCCCGCGGCGACATGCGGATCCAGTCCAACTCACGCTGCAGCGTGCGCTGGCGCTTGCTTGCGGTCTTTTCTTCCTGCTGCAGGCGGCTCGATTTCTGCTCGAGCCACCCCGTGTAGTTGCCCTCGTAGGGAATGCCGTGGCCGCGATCGAGCTCGAGAATCCAGCCGGCGACGTTGTCGAGGAAGTAGCGATCGTGCGTCACCGCGACCACGGTGCCCGGGTAATCCTTCAGGAAACGCTCGAGCCACGCCACCGATTCCGCATCGAGATGGTTGGTGGGTTCGTCGAGGAGGAGCAAATCCGGCGAGAGCAGCAACAACCGGCAGAGGGCGACGCGACGCCGCTCGCCGCCAGAGAGCGTGGCGACGTCAGCGTCGGGCGGCGGTAACCGCAAGGCATCCATCGCCAGATCGAGCCGCGAGTCGAGATCCCACGCATTGGTCGCGTCGATGCGGTCCTGCAGCTTCGATTGCTCGTCCAGAACCTTCTCCATCTCTTCGGGAGACAGATCCTCGCCAAGCTTCGCGTTCACGGCGTCGTAGCGATCGAGCACCGCCTTGATTTCGGCGACACCCTCTTCGACGTTGCCGCGCACGTCTTTCTTCGGATTGAGCCGCGGCTCCTGATGGAGGTAGCCGATGCTGACACCCTGGCCGGGAAACGCCTCGCCGACGAAGCTGGTTTCCTCGCCGGCCATGATCTTCAGCAGCGTGGATTTGCCGGCGCCGTTCAGGCCCAGCACGCCAATCTTGGCGCCGGGCAGAAACGAGAGCCAGATGTCTTTGAGAACCTGGGAGTCGGGAGGATACACCTTCCCGAGTCCCTTCATCGTGTATACGAATTGCGGTGGCATGAACTGACGATGATAGCTCAGGGATCGGGGATCAGGGCACCGGCACCCCCGATCCCCGATCCCCGATCCCCGATCCCCGATCCCCGATCCCCGATCCCCGATCCCCGATCCCCGATGCCTACTGCTCAG
>CAZEMI010000073.1:0-2108 GCA_964513235.1 uncultured Acidobacterium sp. | reverse complement strand
GTCGGCGCGTTCGAGGCGTTCGGACAGCGGCTCGAGCAGCCGCGCGAGCACGAACGACAACGGCTCGAGTCCCTCGATCGGCCACTCGAGCTCGAGGGCGGCTTCAAACGGCACCTCGTCGACCCACGGCACCATCGGCCGCGCATCCATGCCACGGGCAAGCGACTGCCAATAGGCGCCGCGCTCGCCGAGCCGTTCGTGGATTTCGGGACCAGACAACGCGGTCAACGCGCCGAGCGTTCGGATGCCCCACTTGTTGAAGATTTCGAGGAGTCGATTCTCGGCGGCCCGTCGCTTTCCTCGGCTGGCCTGGTGCGTCGTCCTCGGGTGATGCCAACCCGCGCCCTGGAAATCAGGGGCGCGGTCGCGCCGTAGCTCCGCGGGATGTGCCGGAGCGGAGGCGGACGGTTCGGAGAGTTTCTCAAACGCATCAAGGACATTCACGCTAAGCGGCGCGAGCGCGATGGCTTCTTTGCCAAGCATCACCACGGTGAGGCCGGGACAGCCGAGCGCTAATAACGTCGCAGCGGTTTGCGTCGAAGCGATAGCAATATGCCCGCCGCCTTTAGCCTGTTTCTCAAGCGCATCGCGGAGGTGCTCCCCTAATTCCTGCGCCGTGCCGAAGAGGCGCGACAAGCCACTGGCGTCGAGCAGGACGACCGAGCCGATCTGTTCGAAGCGCGGCGTAAAGGCGCGCGCCACTTCGATGAGCGCCGCCGCCGGAATCGACGGCGCGGATAACGCGGCAAACACCGTTACACCGCGTTAACGACGTGCGTCTCGGTGTCAACCGACTGCGCGTGCGACCACCGGGCAGCGCTGATGCTGGCTCGCGTACGCACGCCTGCAATTCGGCGCGAACGATCGTGATCGCCTTTCCACACTACTTGCCGGGGAGGGCACTTCTTGCCGGGGGTGGCACTACTTGCCGGGGAGGCACCACGTGCCGGGGACGAATCACCCATCACGATCGAACGGCCGCCTGCACTGCGTGCAACCGGGAGCGCACTAAGAATCAACACAGCGGTGTCACTTCCTTCAATCGCGCGTTCGATGCGGAACCATGTCGAGGCCGGCAGGCGGCGCAGCGCCACGGCCGGCACGTCGATCAGATCCAGGACCACCAGCGTGCAGACGCCGGATTGCACCACCAGGTTGAGCGACTTGATGGCGCGGTCGATCACGCGCTCCATGAAGGTGCCCGGGCCGTTCACCGCGCGCACGCCCGGTAACCACGCCGGATCGATCGCGACCGCGGTTTTCGAGACGGCCTGCCCGCGCACCCACAACAGCCGCGACAGTTCTATGCCGCACGCGTCGGCCGTGGGCGGATCGAAACGATCAAACGTATCGATCAGCGCCACGGACTCGCCGCGTAGCGTGGCGGCGGCCAACGCCGCCCAGGCGAGACTCGTTCGCCCGGACGAGGATGGTCCCACCACTTCTGACACTTGGCCGCGTGGTACTCCACCGGAGAACGCACGATCCAGCGTGTCAGTCCCGAAAGCCGCAACCGCATCGTCGCCCAGACGTTCGGGCAAGGTAGAGGTGAGAGTTCGGTCGAGTTTTCGTTCCCGGAGAAGAGCTTCGACGGCGGCGCGGGCGGCCATAATCACCTCTATTTCGCTAAACTTTCGCCATTATAGCGTAGCGGAAGCGAAAGTAAAGTAGGGCCTAAAATAGGCCAGAAATATGCCAAATCAGCTGCTCGAGGCTCTGTTGGACTCCTGGGATCGCAACAACACCATCCTAATCAACCTGTTCCACGCGATCCCGGATGACGCACTCGACGTCAGGCCGATGGCCAACAGCCCCACCATCGCGGAGTTGTTCGCGCACATCCACTACGTGCGATCGGTGTTTGTGCTCGAGGACGCTCCCGAGTTCTCGAAGCGACTGCCAGACGAGGAATGGGGGGCCGAGCCCGATCGCGCGCGCCTCGTACAACTCCTGAATACCAGCGCGAAGGCCGTCGGCGATGCGGTCAGGAACAGGGTGGAGACCGCTCAGAAGATGAATCTCCACTACGACCATCCGATCCTCATGCTCCAGCACATGGTGTGGCACGAGGGCTACCACCACGGTCAGATCAAGCTGACCCTCAAGCT
>CAZEMI010000072.1:0-23697 GCA_964513235.1 uncultured Acidobacterium sp. | reverse complement strand
CGCCGGGTCGTCGTAGATCGCCACGCGCTTGCCGTTGAGGTCGGCGGGCGAGCGGAAGGTGGCGGCCATGCCTTCGTGCACGATCATGCAGAGCCCGAAGTCGAGATAGCCGTTCGACCACACCACGCCCTCGACCGACGGGTCGGGGACGTAGCCGGCCATGATCACGTCGATCTCGCCCCGAGTCAGCGTGCCGGGCAGCTCTTCGTAGTCGGCTTCCACGACTTCAATCCGTTTGGCGCCGAGCCCTTCTGCGATCAGACCCGCCAGCCGGAAGTCGAAGCCGTCCTCCTGCTTGCGGTCGTTGATGAAGTGCAGCGGCGGAGCATCCGGCTCCATGCCGACGCGCAGCACGCCGGTCTGCCGGATGCGCGCGAGCACGCCCTTTTGCGGCGCCGGCGCGGTGGACGCGGACGGCGGTGTCGTGCCTGGCGCTTCAAGGACCGGCGCGCTCGGGCGCAGCCGGGAGGAGATTTGATCGCGGTAGGTCCAGCCGACGTAGCCGAGCACCGCAATCCCGACGAGAAAGAGTACCACCCTGCCGGCGCCGGTCAGTCGCATGCCACCACCTCCGGATTCGTCCGCCATCGTTCCGCCATCGTTGTCATGAATCTTACGCGGTCAGCGCCATCTGCCGGCGCGTAGCGAGCGCCGATCCGCTCAGTTTCGACATCACGGCCCTGGCCGTATCGGCGCCCGACTGCGCGGCGCCATTCATGTAGCCCTGGAAGTCGTAGCTGCAGTGCTCGCCGGCGAAGAACAAGTTGCCGACCGGCAAGCCCTCGGCGCCGGCGATCGTCGTCCACTGGCCCGGCTTGTAGCAGGAATAGGATCCCTTGGTCCACGCGAAGGTCGGCCAATGGAACCGCGACACCTTGCCGTTGCGGTCGCGCGTCGCGCCGGGATAGGCGCGTTCGATGCCGCGCATCAATCGCACCGCCGCTTGTTCGGCCGAACCTTCGCCGGCCGCGATCGCGAGCTTGCCGCCGGAGTAGAGCGTCAGGCCGCCGGAGGTCGGCGACTGCAGGAAACTGTTGTCCCACGCGAGCTGGAACGGCTCGTCGCTGTAGGTCGAGCCGGTGTAGCCAAGCGCCTGCCACGGCCGCGAGTTGAAGCCCACCAGCACCTTGGCGTTGGCGCCGTAGGCGAGCTCGGCGATCGCCTTCTTCTTGACCGCCGGCAGCTCGACATCGATCTTGATGTCGCGCAGCATCGTGAACGGAATCGCGAGGACCACGATGTCGGCGTCTTCATCGCGCGAGCCGTTGCCGGTCTGGAACGTCAGCGTGTAGCCGTTGCCCGTGCTGCGGATGGCTTCGAGGCGATGGCGCCGTTGAATTTGTTCCTCGACGCGGCGGGCGAGCTCGTCGACGATGCGCTGGTTGCCGCCGCGGATTTTGTAGCGCTCGTCGCTTTCGCCGAGCAGCGACAGCGTGCTGGTGTCTTCCAGGTCGCCGGTGCCGATCAGGAACACGAAATTGAGGGCGGACTGTTCAGCCGCGTCGAGGCCGTATTCGGTCACGTATGCCACGTCGAGCAGCTCCCGCATCCAGCCGGTGGCGCCGATCTTGTCGAAGTACTGCGCCATCGACATCTGGTCGAACGCGGCGCCGCCGCCCTCAATCTCGTAGTTGACGACCTCGCCCATCGAGTCGTAGTCCTCGAAGATCTGCTTGGCGAGCGGCACGAACGCGCGCGCCGCCTGGGCCTGCGTGTAGTGGCGGCCGTTCACGAAGTAGGTTTCCTGTTTGAGGGTGCCGAGGTCCTGCGTGTCGAGGCGTTCGAGCTTGAACTCGTCCATCAGGGCGAGCATCTCGGCGTGGCCGCTGTCGATGAATTCACCGCCGAGCTCGGTGGTGAGACCGTCGCCGAGCAGGTTGGTCGCGGTGAAGATGCGGCCGCCGGTGCGATCCGCCCCTTCGTAGATCGTCGCGCGCAAGCCGGCCTTCTGCAGCTTGTACGCGGTGTTGAGGCCCGCCATGCCGCCGCCGACGATGGCGATGCGGGCATCGCGAGCTGCCGCGGAAGCGCCGGGCGTGGCGTTGCCGGCCGGCGGGGCCGGAGTGGTGCAGCCGGCGCCGATCGCCAGGGCCGCGGTCGCCATTGCCGACTCGCGAATGAAGCGGCGGCGCGTGCGCGCCATGTCGATCAGCTCGTCGATCGGGGGCGCGCCGGGTTGCTCGCGCGCCGCGAGGGCCGCGATTCGAAGCGCCTGGCGCAGGGAATCGAACAGGGGACTCCGCGACACATTAACCTCCAGCAGGCCCGCGCGGAGCGCGGGTAATCAACATAGCGCAAGTGGGGGTATCGTCCCCGTAAGCCACCGGACCTGTCAAGAATTGAGGAGCGCGCGTAACTCGTTGACACGCGCGAGCACCGTCTCGCGTTCCATCGCGCGATACGACTCCGGCAGTACCTCGCGCGAGGTGCACTCCTGCACCGCGACCAGGATCTGCAGCTCGCGTTCGAGCGGGCTGGTGGCCGGAATGAAATCGGTAAAGGCGTGGCGCAGCGCCTCCACCGACACCGCCTCGTTGCCGTCGCCGCCGGCGTCTGACGCGAGGATGGCCCGAGCCAGGATCGCCTCGATGTCGGCGCCCGACAGCCCCGACGGATCGTCGATCACTTCGGTAATCGACTGCACGGGGGTCGTGATGCCGCCCTTCTTGAGCATGATGCGGAACAACGCGTCGTGTTCCTCTTTCGTTTCGGGATAGAACAGCGCGAGGTGTTCTTCGGCGCGGCCCTGGCGCTTCAAGTCGATCGGCAGCAGGTCCGGCCGGCTGGTGATCAGGAACCAGACGATTTTGCCGCGATACGCGGTGTTGGCCATGAAGTTCGACAGTTGCGCGAACACGCGGTTCGACGTCCCCGAGTCGCCCTGCTGGTTGCGATCGCCGAGGAACGCGTCGGCCTCGTCGATGATCACGCCCACCGGCCACATCGATCGCAGCAGCTTGAGGATTTTCTCGAGGTTGCCCTCGGTGACGCCCTGCCACTGCGATCGGAAGTTGAGAAACGTGACGCAGGGGAACCCGATCTCGCCGGTGAAGCAGTTGACCATGAAGGTTTTCGCCGATCCCACGGGCCCGGCGATGAGATAGCCCATCGGCACGCCGCGCAACCGCCCGGCCATGATCGCCTGCGCCGCGCGGCGCAAGCGCTGCTTCACGCCGTCGTGCCCCGACACCATGTCGAGCCCGAATCGCGACTCGACGTACTCGAGCAGCCCGAAGCATTCGGCTTCGATGACCGCCTTCTTGTGCTGGCGAAGCGTCGCCGCATCGAGCCTGGTGCCGCGCTCGTCGACCGACGACAGGATCTGCCGCAGCTGAATCCGGGTCAGCCCCGAGGTCAATTGCGCCAGGCGGACGGCCGGCAGGTCCGACTTCGCGGCGAACCACTCGGCGGGACGAATCGCATCGACAAACGCCAGGCGCTCGGCCTCGTCCGGCCGAGCCACCTCGACTTCCACCGTCTGCGGCGAGCGCACGATGCGCGAGCTGATGTCGGCAAGGTTCTCGGTGATCAGCACGAACGTCACGTTCGCCGACAGCAGCGAGGGGTCGGTCGCCCACTTCTGGATGAAGACCCGCACCACGCGGTCCTCGGCGCTCGACTCGCCGGACGATTCGGGGATCAGCGTCTCGACGTAGGGGAGGATCACGGCCACGCCGAGCGGCGACTCGCGGTGGATCACCTGCTTCAGGAACGAATCGAGCAGCGAGAAGAACACCGCCGGATCGCGCGGCAGCGATCGCGCCAGGTCGGTGCCGTGCACGGCGTCGACCACGGCCACCGCGTCGCTGAAATGCCGGTGCGACTCGCGGGTGTGAAAGGCCGGGCCGTTGGCGCGCTGGTATTCGATCACCACGTCGCGCTGGCCGAACATCCAGTCGGCGAGAAACGCGGTCAGCGGCACGAAGCCGCGCGCGGCGCCGGGGTCGGTGGGCGGCAACGGCACCACGTCGTGCGTGTTGCCATGCAGGATGAAGGTGTTGCCGAGGCGGGCGCGAATGCCGTGCGCGAGCGTCTGCGCCCACCGCGGGTAGTGTGCGAACGGCGAGCTCATCGGCCCTTCATCCTCTGCCGCGGCGGCGTCGGAATGGGCGGCACCTTCGGCCGCACGCCGGACGGCCGCGTCGCGACCTCGGCGCTCCACGAGCCGCTGTCGCCGCCCAGCAGCGCCTCCATCTCGCGCACCACGCGCTCGGAATCCTCCGACTGCCGGACGATGGTGTCGAGCTCTTCCGAGATCGCCTGGGGATCGCGCAGCGCGATCGAGTTCTGGTGCAGCACCTCGAGCAGCGAGGCCATCGAATCGAGCTCGGTGGCCAACGCCTTCATCGTGCCGCCCACTTCCGCGTACGAGACGAGCAGGCGCCGCTTCAACTCGAGGTTCTTCTGCAGCGCCGCGCGCGCGATCGTTGAGCGCCTGGTCAGTCAACTCACGCTCCAGCGTCGCGATCTCCTCTTCGAGATCCTCGGGGTCGCGGGTGAGCGGCATCTTCTGGTAGCGCTGCAACGCCAGCATGCGATGGAGACAGCTTTCGAGAATGTTGTCGAGCTTGCCGCGTTGTTCCGAGAGATACGCCTGCGAAATGCCGGTGAGGCCCTGGTAGTTCGTCTCGATCATCCGGCACAGTTCTTCGAGCAACGCGTAGCGCTTCGCATTGGCGGCGTCGAAGGACGCGATCACCGACTTCCGCCGCTCGGCCGACTGGAGACGGGCGGCGTCGCGGCGGCGCCGGGCCACCAGCCGCCGCAGCGGTCCGGAATCGAGGATCGGCAGCAGCACCATTTCGGACCCGAGCCACAACAGCAGCGGCAGCGGATTGAGCGTCAGCGCCGAGGCGGCCACCGCGCCGGCGGCGACAATCGCCTGGTACTGGTTGAAGACGAGCTCCCGCAGAATCGAGCCGGCGGAAATCTCATCCGGGGATGGTGCCATCGATGTTTACGAGCCCTGCTTCTCTCCGACCCGGCCGCCCACGCTCGGCGCCGCGGTGGACTGCGGCGCGGCCACCGGCTTGGCGAGACCCATCTCGACTTCGAACTCGTGCAGGATGCCCGCCGCCCTCACCTTCCGCGACGTGCGTTCGTGTTCGATCCCCTTGGTGTCGATCGAGCCGGTCGCGATTTCGACGGCCGCCTTCGATTCGGCCACTTCCTGCTTGATCTGTTCGAGGTACTTGTCGGCGGTCGAGGCCACCCCGTACGACTGCAGCTCGACGATCGCGTCGACCGCCGACTTCATCACCACGGCCTTCTTCCGCTCCTTGAGCGCGCGCTGGCAGGTCTCGATCTTGTCCTTGAGCTTCTGCTTCAGCATGTCCACCGACAGCTGCGCGCTCTCGTGCGCCTTCTGCGCCGAGGACCATTGCTCCTCGGTGGCCGCGAGATCCATGCGGACCTGCTGCAGCTGGATGGCGTCTTCCTCGGCCACACTGCGCGCGGCCGCGGTGCCTTCGCGCAGCGCGGCCTGGATCGACGCGGTCAGGTTCTTGTCCTGCCGCCGCAAGGCGTCGCGCTCCTCTTCGAGCCTGATCACCGTAGCGCGCGTCGCGACCAGCACCGAGTTCAGCTTCGGCATGGTGATGCGCATCTCCTCGATGGCGTCCTGCAGCATCACCTCGGGGTCTTCACCCATCGAGATGAAGAACCCCATCCAGGCCCGGAACAGCCGGCCCAGCCTATCGAACATTGGAGCCTCCCTTGTCTGACGGCGCGGTGGACGTCGTGATCGGATTCTCCGAGACGAAGTAGCCGACGGCCTCGGCGATTCGATCTTCTTCCTGGCGCTTGCGCACCCGCCAGGCCAGCAGGTTGTTCTGTTCGGCCGTGAGCTCGGCCTCGTTCTGGTTCATCTTCGCGCGCAGCTCGGCGACGCGCTGGTTGATCTCGTCCTCGATCTGGCGGTTCTCGGCAGTTTTCTGGGCCCGCAGATCCTCGAGGTGCTTCTGCAGCACGCGCTCGTAGGTGTCGAGCGCGCGGTCGCGCTGCACCGCGTCCTCGATGATCTCGGCCACCTTCACGCCCGCCGCATCGAGGGCGACCATGATCGAGCGCTGCTTGACGTCGGGCGGGAGCGATCGAATGTGTTCGCTCTGCAGCATCTCCGCGACCTTCAGCACCGTGTAGCCGTGCCCCGGCGTGGTGATCTGTGCCGACGCATAGATCTCCGCCAAATCCGTGGGGGTCGTCACCGGCGTGGTGAAGGTGGCGTCGCCGCCGGCGTCAGGGACAACGTCGGTCACGCGGCGCGGCGCCGCCGGAGGGGCCGGCCGCGTCTCGGACGTGGTTTCCGCAGGTGTGGTGACGACGAAGTAGTTGTACCACTTCTTGTTGCTCACGGCGCTGCCTGCCTCTTGATCCCCGTGATCCCCCGGCGAACCACCTTCGCCCTTCGGGCTACGGCGGTCAAGAAGCCGGGGGCTATACGGTGTTTCAACGTGCGTGCGATTGTAGCTTACGGACCTCCGTCAGCGGGGGACGGCGGTGCCGCGCAAATACACCGTGGCAATCTTCCTCGTGTTGGTAATGTCGTCGAGCGGATTGGCATCCAGCACGATGAAGTCGGCGATCTTCCCGCTCTCGATGGTGCCGGTGTTGGGGATGCGCAGGAACTCGGCGCCGTTCTTCGTCGCGGCGACAATCACCTGTGCGGGCGTCATACCGGACGCCACCATGTCGGCCATCTCCACGTGCGGCGCCCACGGCGTATTGCCGTCGGTGCCGACGGTGATCTTCACACCCGCCGCCGACAGCTTCGCGAGATTGCGAGCCTGGATGCCGAACGTCTGCTGCGCCTGCGGCCGATTGGTGGCCCCGGCCTGGATTTTCTGGAGCGCCCCGTCGGCAATGCGGCCCTTGAGCCAGCTGTAATCGACGGCGACGCCGCGGTCCGGCATGTTCGGGATCAGCACCACGTTGGGGCGCGCCTTGAACAGCCCGACGGTTTCCTCGTCGATGTCGCGATCGCGAATGCCGTGGGCGAAGCTGTCGACGCCAGCCTTGAGCAGGCCTTTGGCATCCTCGAGCGAGAAAATGTGCGCGGTGACGCGCTGCTGATTCTTGTGGGCCTCATCGATCACCGCGCTGTAGAGCGGCGGCGTCAGCTTCGGAAACTTGCCGTCGCGATCATCGACCCAGATCTTGATGATGTCGACTTTTTTCGCGGCGAGCTCCCGGACCGCCTGGCGGCCTTCCTCGGGTGTGGTGATCCAGTACGGAACTTCGCTACGGCCCTTCTCCGGCGCGGTGACGCCGCGGCCCGCGGTATAGACGCGCGCCAGCGTCGGCACGGTCTTGTCGCGCTGAATGAACGCCGCGTCGGTGCCATCGAGGCCGAGGCTCAACGCCGCGCCGATGCCGAAGCGCGCGCGCTGCTGCAGATCATTCACCAGTGCCGCTTCGGTGGTACTGGTGTGGACGTGCGTGTCCACGATCGCGGGCATCACGGTCTTGCCGGCGAGGCTGACGCGCGTGGCGCCGGCCGGCGCCTTGATCGACGCCGCCGGGCCGACCTGCGTCAGCCGATCGCCCTGTACGACGATGGTCGCATTGTCGATGGTGCGTCCGTCGCCGACGATGACGCGGGCGCCGTCGAAAACGGTGACGGTGTTTTGTGCGGTGACCGTGGCGACGGCCAGGCCAAGTGCGCAGGCGAGCAGTGTCTTGTTCATCGCTTGTAAACCTTTCCATCCTTCATGACAAACCGCACCCGCTGGAGCGCGGTAATGTCCAGTCGCGGGTCACCCTCGACCGCGACGAGATCGGCGTTGAGGCCCACGGCGATCGCGCCGATCGATTTCTCCAGGCCCATCGATTCAGCGGCCAGCGAGGTCATGCCGGTAATGGCATCCATCGGCGACTGCCCGGACTTCACGCGCTCGATCGGTTCGCGCGCGTTCTGGCCATGCGCGCCGGCCACCGCGTCGGTGCCCATCACGATCTTGAGGCCCCTGGTCTGGAGCGCCGCCGTAAACATCTTGTCCTTGAGTTCGAGGGCGTCGGCCATCGCGGTGAAGCCCTCTTCGGTGTAGCTGCCGATGCCGAGGAAGCGGGCCTTGTTCTCGAGATAGTTCTGCGTGACCAGGCCGATGTTCGGATCGAAGTAGACGCCGGCGTCGGCCAGCGCGGTCAACGCCTCGGCGTTGGCCAGCGCGCCGTGTTCGACCACCGTGCAGCGCGCCCGCGCGGCGCGGAGCATCGATTCGGGGCTGTGCGCGTGCACCATACTGCGCAAGCCCTGCGCGCGCGACTCACCACACGCGGCGTCGAGTTGTTCCTGCGACAGCGTGGGCGTGCCGCCGTAACGGATGCTCGCCGAGGCGAAGATCTTGATCAGGTCCGCGCCCTCCGCCTTTTTCTTCCGGATGTCGGCGCGAATCTCGTCCGGCGTCCACTTCGCATTGCCGATCGAGCCGAGCGAGGTGAGAATGCGCGGGCCCGGCAACACGCCGCGGTTGATGGCGTCGCGCAGCGGCTTGTCGGAGGCCGCGCCTACGCTCTGCACGGTGGTGAAGCCGGCCATCAACGTGACCCACGCGTTTTCGGCGCCGTAGAGCGCCGCCTGATCGGCCGGCTCCGGCCCTGCGTGATAACGGCCCTTCGCGTCGAAGTGCCAGCCGATGTGCACGTGTGTGTCGATGAAGCCGGGCAGCAGCGTGAGCGCGCCGAGGTCGTGCGTCACCAGGCTGCCGGCCGTGCCGACGCTGACGATTTTGCCGTCCTGTACCGCGACGGCGCCGTTACTGAGCACGTTGCCGCGGCCGTCGATCAGCCGCGCGGCGCGGATCACCATGCTGGTGTTGTTCTGGGCGGGTGCCGGGATGGTGGCCGCCAGCAAAAAGAGAACAGTCGTCAGGACACCGGTACGCATCGGGTGATTATCCTTCAACGGCCAGGCGTCAGGCCGGTTGGCTCGGCCACGTTGACGCTACTCATTATATTGAGTAAATTTACCCACTACGATGAGCACGCGGGGCCCGGCATTCGAGCGTAGGCAGGCTGAGACCCTTTCGGCTAGGTTATCGGAACCTCGCCGGTTTTCTCGTCGCTCAGCGCATCGGCACGCTCGATGCGATCACGAACGAGGTCATTGAAGCGTTTCTGGCCTCTCGGCCGCTACGCGCGCCCAAGAGCTACAACGGACTGCTGGGGACCGTCCGGCGGTTCTTCGAGTGGATGATCACACAGCAGATGCTGGACGTCTCGCCCGTGCGCGTGCCAACGCGCCGGGAAGGACCGCGTCGGCGACCGTTTCTGTTCAGTGTGCCGCAGATGCGACAGCGGTTCCCACGCGCGGCCGACGGGCACTGCGCGATCGCGTGCTGCTCCTCTTGCTCTATAACACCCGTGCGCGCGTGCAGGAGGTCGCCGACCTCTGCGTCGAGCACCTCGATTTGCGAGATCCACCACGAGTGCGATTACACGGGCAACCTGGCTCGCTTCGTTGTGAAAGCAACCGATTACAAAACGGTAATCCGAAAGGAACGACCCATTTCACGAGGATGGATGTAGGATGAGCGTTTGCGACTCGCCCGTTGTCGATGACTGGGTCAACCGGGGTGAGAACCCCCAAAAGGAGGACGATGATGCGAATTCGACTGATTATCGGGATCGGCGTTGCGTGCGTTCTGGCTGTGCTCAACACGATCCCCGCGCACGCAGGAGACGTTCGCTGTAGCGCTTTTCCAGGCGGCATCGTCCCGCTCGGATACCACAACTACAACATCATCGTTGACGCCAACTGCACCATTTCCTCAGGCGCGATCGTCAACGGTAATGTCGTCGAGCCGAATTCCACGGCCTTTACGATCAATGTGGAAGAGAGCGCCAAGGTCAACGGCGACATCGAGGAGAAGGGACCCGGGGGTGTGTTTGTCAACGTTGGTGCGGGAGACTTCTTTGACGGCAATGTCAAGGAAGAGGGTAACGGGCCCGTCGAGGTAGACGTCAATGGGATCTTCGACGGCAAGATCGAGGAACAGGGTAATGGGCGCGTCCGTGTTCGTGTCAACGACGGCGCCCTCTATAACGGCGATGTCTTGGAAAAGAATGCCGGCAACGTCCTCGTCGTGATCGAGGCGGGCGGGGATTTCAACGGCAATATCAAAGAAGAAGACGCCGGCACGTGTGCCGTGACGGCCCCGCCGGGGCAGCCTAGGGGAAACGTGGAATGCAACTGATCACGATTCCGCAGGGCCCAGCCTGGTTTGAGGTTGCAGCCGCCAATCCGCGGTTGGCTGGCATCTCTGATTCGATCTGACCTTGTACACAACGCGGTGGGGCGGTGTGCCACTCTTCGCGCGACACGCGGCGAAGGAGAGCCGCACACCGTCCGCCGCAACCTCCGATTGCGGTACTGTAGCCGCGTGAACACAACAACAGCCGCCTCAGGATTCCTGCAAGTGCGAAGCGAATAGCTTCGCTTTGGCGATCACCAAGGCGCCCCTCAGCTTTCTGGAGGCAGGACGGCAGCCGATTGCCGACAAAGAGCACGTCCTCTCTCGCGAGCCCACAGCGCGCGAGCGCGTACTGGAAGAACTCTGGGGCCGGCTTACGCGCGCCAGCATCGACCGACGTAATTACCCACCGGAAAAGAGTATTCAGGCCCGCTCGCTCCAGCCACCCGCGCACGTCGGTCTCTGCCGCGACACGTGTATTTGCCCATAGCGCCAAAGGAAGGGCGATTTGCGGCAACACCTCTGAAACGCCTGGCATCAGGTGGACGGGACGCAGGTCGAGGGAGATTTCTCCATCCCGGCACTCATCCATCACGGTGTGTCCCCAATCGAACGATACGGCCTTCAGTGGCATCACGCAATGCTCTCTGACCCACGTCCTGCACTGTCGCCGATGGCGATGGGTAAACGATTACCGTCCGAGAACTGCCGCCGCTCGATACAACTCGTCCGCCGACTGCAAGGTGATATTACGTAGACGCTCCGGATAATTGGCCGGCAGATTCTTTAAAAATCCCCGAACCACATCGGCAACGTCCTTTGTGGAATGACCACCCAACGTAGCGTCGAGCCACCGCTTAGGGAAGAAAATATCGCCGGTCTTCTGGATCTCCCACAACAGTTCCAGGCTCGGCTGCACGTATTTCTTCGAGGCCTCCGCGCGCAGCGGGTGATGCAGGTAGTTGAGCCCTTCGAGCACCCACGGCTCGCGCCGCCGGTTGCTCACGTCGCGCAACGACAGGAACCACTTCTCGCGCACGGCGGGATCGGCCGAGAGCGCCGGCATCACGAACTGGAAGCGCGCCTTGCGATCCGGGTTCTCGATACGGGCCAACTGGGTGTCGAGAACGCCGCTCCAGCCATCCACCTGCCGAACCGCGAGCTCGAGTGCGAGCGCGGTGTAGTCGGCCTCGGCCAGCGGCAAGCCGGTGACCGAGTCCTTCTTTTCCCACACCCGCCTGAGCCACGTGACCGTGCCTGGCGTCACGGCGATATTGCGCAGCGTGCCGAACCATGAGGCCTTCTGGCTCGCGGTGCCGGCCTGCGCCAGGCCTTCACGCAGCAGTGATTCGAACCGCGCCGCCCGGGTGTTCCGCTGGCCTTGATCGAGGAAGCGCCACCAGGTGTTCGCGGCGTAGCCAAGCACGCGCGAGGTCATCTGTTCGTCGTTTTCCCGCGGCAACGCGCGCATCGCGAGGTCGAGAAACGCTTCCGGTGTCACGTCGCCGCGCAGTAACGCGTCCCACAGCGTCACCCAGGCGCTGCCGCGCGTGAGCGGGTCGCTCACATCCGGCAGGTTCGACAGCAAGTACTCGAGCGTGATCGTGTCGAGCGTGAAGTCGCCGTACGCCCACCCGGCCGCGCTCGGTAGCACGTAGCGCGGCGCCGGCATGCCGACCGCCTGCGGGACCTCGACTTCACGGCCGATCATCTCGACGGTGAGAATCCGCTCGGGGGCATGGCCGCCAATGGCGACGCGCAACTGCTGCGGCCAGACCAGGTTGCGATTCCACGGGTCGCTCTGGCGGAAGGCGAGCCGGGTGATGGCGCCGTTGCGGACCTCGAGCACGGTCTGGATCGCCGGCCGTCCAGGTTGCTCGACCCACACGCGGCTCCACGCCTGCAGGTCGAGCGGCGTGCGGCGATCGAGCAGCGCGATCAAGTCGGTCCAGGTGGCGTTGCCGAAGGCATGCGCCTTCAGGTACTCACGTAAGCCGTCCCGAAAATTATCGACGCCGAGCAGCGCCTCGAGGTGGCGCATCACCACCGGCGCCTTCTGATAGATGATGGCGCCGTACATGCTGCCGGCTTCGTTCAGGTTGTCGAGCACCTGCCGAATCGGGTTGGCGCCCGGCGTGCGATCGACTTCGTAGGCGGCAGGATAGTGCGCGAGCAGGAAACGCAGGTCGTGATTCACCGTGGGGAACGACGGGTTCACGATCTTCGCGGCCATGAAATTGGCAAACACTTCCTTCATCCACACGTCGTTGAACCAGCGCATGGTGACGAGATCGCCGAACCACATGTGCGCGGTCTCGTGCGCAATCACCGACGCGCGGCCGAGCAGCTGGTTCTGCGTGGCCGATTCGTCGAGCATCAAGCCCGACGCGTTGTAGAGGATCTTCCCGGCGTGCTCCATGCCGCCGAACTGAAACGCGGGGATCGCGACGAAGTCGAACTTGCCGAACGCGTACGGAATGGCGGTGTAGTTCTCGAGATACTCGAGCGCGCGGGCGTGGAGGTCGAAGATCGCCTCGCGATTGCGCGCCACCTTCGCCGCGTCGGTTTCGCGATGGAACATGCGATAGGTGCGGCCGTTGCGTTCGGCGGTTTCAATCTTGAAGTCGCCGGCGATCAACGCCACGAGGTAGGTCGGCAGCGGCGGCGTTTCCGCAAAACTCACCGTCGTGCGCTCACCGGTGGTGGTGCGCGACCGCTCGGCGCCGTTGGCGGCCGATTGCCACCTGGCCGGGTGCTCCAAGGTCACGGACCAGCGCCCTTTCACATCCGGTTGATCGAACACCGGCAAGGCCATCCGCGCGCGGGCCGGGACGAACAGGGTGTAGAGAAAATCGTTGTTGCGATTGAGCGAGGCATCGCCGGCAGTGAACGCAATGCGGATCGTGTTCGCGCCGCTCACGAGCGACGCGGCCGGCACCACGATGTGCCCGTTGACATACGTGAACGCCGCCGGCGTGCCATTCGCCTCAACCGACGTGACGTGGTCGCGGCTGGTCTCGAAGTCGATGACCAACGGCGCCTTGGGGTCCTTCAGCATAAACCGGACCGTCGTGGTGCCGGTCAGCGGTGACGTGCTCGCCTCGGGAATCGACAACGCCAGCGCGTAGCGAAGATTGCTGATGTTGGCCGCCCGGTGCGTGGCGACCTCGAGCGGGACGCCCGCGTCGGGCGTCGCGGTCTGTGCCGATGCGGTAGCGCCCGAAAACGCCAAGACCCCCCCCAAGACCCAAGTCCCAAGTCCCAAGTCCCATTTCATCTGCGCAATATTAGTTCGGCCAAGGCAAGATTGGGGGCGTCTAAGGTCTGGGAGGATCCGATGATTAGCCGACGAGAAGTGGTTACCGCGGGGGTGCTGGGTTCGCTGACCGGATCGGCCGCCGGGGCCGACGCGTCACCAGGTGGCGGTCAGGACGACGCGCAGACGCGTGCGGTGCTGACTCGTATTGAGCAGGACTTGGCACGGATCAACACCACGCTGGAGCAGGGCCTGCGCGGGCCCGGACTCGAAGCCGGACCCATTGGTGATGTCCGGGGGCGACTGACCCTCCACCTGCGTGCCGCGGGTAAATTCCCTGACTTCATGGAGATCGGCACGAACATCTTCTACGCCGTCTACGACTGGCACGTCCGGCACGCGCAGCAAGTCCAAATCACACGCATTGCCGATCAGCGTTTCGCGATCCAGTTCATGTTTACGCAGCTGATCGTGCGCTGGGAGCAGGACGCCAATTACCTGGGCACGCCATTCGATCGCGGGTAACAACCAAGGTGCACTAAGATAATTCCTTGACGATGAAAACCGCTGCCGGTCCGGTGCTTTCTGCGCTCGTGCGAGATCAGATTTCGCGGCCATCGCCCATCCGCCAAATCATGAAGATGGCGGAGCCTCAGAACATTCGCGCGATGGGGCTCGACCCCGCGCAGGTGATTTCGTTCGGCGGTGGCTGGGTGAATCACGAAGCTCCCGAGGAATTCAGACAGGCCTATCAATCGGTCGTTAACGACGCCGATCTCTTTCACAAGAGTGGCGCATACACGGCCACACTCGGCGATAGTGAATGCCGTGAGCAGATCGCGCGCTTTGAGGAGCATCTGTTCGGCGTGCCACGCCTTGGCGCGGAAAATATTGCGATTGGTCTCGGCAGCACTCAGCTCACGCACGATCTGTTCCGAACGCTGCTCGATCCCGGCGACACCGTAATGTTGCTCGATCCGACGTACGCCAATTACGAAGGTCAGCTGGCGTTTTCGGTGCCTGGGATCAAAGTCGTCAGGCTTCGTGTGCTTGATCCACAAACGTGGTCGTATTTGCCCGTGACCGATCCGGCGGGCATCGCCCGCGAGTTCGCGCGGTTGTTCGAGACTTATCGCCCGCGCCTGGTGTTGTTCGGTGCACCAGACAATCCCACCAGCCAGGTGCTGCCGCAGTCGCTCGCGGACGTGATGCTCGCAAAGACCTCAGAGGCTGGCGCCTGGCTTGCGATCGACTTTGCCTACAAGTGCCAGTATTTCCAGACGCCGCCCGAGTACTACGCGTGGTCTCCCGCCGATCACCCGAACGTCGTCGGCATTCACTCGAATTCGAAATGGGCGCGTGGTCTCGGTCGTCGTCTCGGCTGGGTGGAAGCGCACGCGTCGGTGGTTGATGCTCTCGAACGAGGCCAGCAATGCAGCATTCTCTGCCCCGACACGTTGTCACAGATGACGATGGCGAGGTACCTGAAGACGGCGATCGGCAGCGGATCGCTCAGGCGTTACGTGGACTACGCGAACGCCATCTATAAGAACGCTGCGCAGGTCACGGTCAACGCGGTCGACGAGCATTTGCAACGGCCGCGCCTCACGCCGGCGGGTGGGTTGTATACCGTGGTCGACATCGGCACCAACGCGGAGGAATTCGTCCCGCGTGCACTCAAAGCCACCGGCGTTCTCGTCGTGCCGGGCGCGGGCTTTGGCGCGTCACTCACCAATGGCGTGCGCATCTCGTTTGGCCCGCTCGTCAGAGACACCGCCAAGATCGAAGAAGGCCTGGCACGCCTCGGCACCTGGATGCGAAGCACTCACCCTTAGGCACCCCTTCGCACCCGTACGCACCGTACGCACCAGGTTCTTTCGCTAGCCAACCCTCTGCCCGTCCAGATCGTCAAACCCCGCAACTAGAGGTCCGTACATGTTTGACAACCTTCGACAGGACGTCACCGGCGCGCTTCGCGGCCTCATCAAGAGCCCGGGCTTCGCCGCCGCCTCACTCGTCACGCTCGCGCTCGGGATCGGCGCCACCTCAGCCATCTTCAGCGTCGTCAAGGCCGTGTTGATCACGCCGCTGCCATATGCGTCGCCCGAACGGACGGTCCAAATCTTCACGCGCTGGACCGCGTTCGAGAAAACGTGGATTGCCGATCAGGAGGTCGTCGACTTTCGGAACATGGCGAAGACCATGACCGCGATCGCGGCGTGGAGCTCCGCACAACAGAACCTGACCGGTGATGGCGAACCGGTGCGCATCGGCGTCGGCTTCGTCAACGCCAACCTCTTCGACGTGCTCGGAGTACGTCCGTCGATCGGCCGCGCCATCACGCCGGAGGAAGACGCGCGGAACGGTCCGCAGGTCGCGGTCCTTGGCTATCCACTCTGGCAGTCGCGCTACGGCGGCGATCCGAACGTGATCGGCAAGACGCTGATGATCAACGACGTGCCAGTGCAGGTGATTGGCGTGATGCCCGAAGGATTCCGCTTGCCGACCGACTTCAACGATGAAGCGGCGGAGCCCACGCAGTTGTGGCGCCCGATGCAGTGGGACATGACCCAGCTCAGTCGCAACCATGGCTATTACGCGGTCGCGACGCTGGCGCCCCGACAGACGGCGGCCTCGGCCACCGAAGAACTGCGCGCGATGTGCCAGCGGCTCACCGAGCAAGGCGCCTACCCCGCCCAAATGAAGTTCTCCGCCTTCGCCGTGCCGATCGAAGAGGAGATTCGCGGCGGCATCAAGCCGGCGATGGGTCTGCTGATGGGCGCGGTCGGCTTCCTGCTGCTGATTGCGTGCGCGAACGTGGCGAATCTGTTGCTGGTCCGCGGCGACGCGCGGTTGCGCGAGATGGCGGTGCGAACGGCGATGGGCGCCGCTCCCGATCGCCTCGTGCGTCAGTTGCTCACGGAAAGCGTGGTGCTGGCGGTGCTTGGCGCCACACTCGGATTGCTGCTGGCATCGGTCGGACTCCGGATCCTGATGACGGTCGATCCCACCAGCCTGCCGCCGCTCGCGCCGGTGCGTCTCGATTGGACCGTGGTCGCCTTTACACTCGTGCTCGGCGTGGTGACGACGATCGTCTTTGGCCTCGCGCCGGCGCTGAGGACGCTGCGCATCAATCTCGTGGAGTCGCTGCGTGAGGGCGGCCAGCAAACCGTCGGCGGTCATCGTCAACGCCTTCGCAACCTGCTGGTCGTGGCCGAGGTCTCGCTCGCGGTCGTACTCGTGATCGGCGCGGGCCTGATGGTCCGCAGCCTGTCGGCGCTCGGACGAATCGATCTCGGCTTCGAGCCCGAGCAGGTGTTGACGATGCGGGTGTCCGTGCCGGCGATGCGGTACGACACGCCGGAGAAAGTGGTCGACTTTTACCGGCAGTTGAACGAGCGGGTCCGCGCGGTTGCGGGCGTGCAGTCGGCGGGCTTCGTTCGCGTGCTGCCGCTGGCGACCACCATTGGTGACTACGGACTAGACGTCGACGGGTTCGTTGAATCGCCCGGGGTGAATGCAAAGGGTGATTGGCAGATCGCGACGGACGGGGCGTTCGAGGCCATGGGCATGCACCTGATGCGAGGCCGGTGGTTCACCGCCTCTGACACGCGCCAATCGCAAGCCGTCGCGGTCGTCAACGAGACCTTGGCGCGCGCCTACTGGAAGAGTCCCGAGGACGCGATCGGCGGGCAGATTCGCGTCGGCGGGGGCATGGATCGTCCGTGGATCACCGTGGTTGGCATGGTTGCGGATGAGCGCCATAACGGCGTGAC
This sequence comes from uncultured Acidobacterium sp., assembly GCA_964513235.1. GTDB lineage: Bacteria > Acidobacteriota > Vicinamibacteria > Vicinamibacterales > UBA2999 > 12-FULL-67-14b. Next base: position 6,475 of record CAZEMI010000072.1, on the reverse strand, counting down.
CGGCGTGGTGAAAGAAAAGTTCTATGTGCCGCACAGTCAATGGCATATCGCCACGTCCGGCAGCGTGATTCGCGGCGGTTTCCTCGTGATTCGCACCGCTGGCGACCCGATGCAGGTGGCCGGGCCGGTGCGGAACGAAATTCGCGCGATGGATCCCAATCTTCCGGTTGCGAACATCCGTCCAATGAGTGAAGTGGTAGCCGCGGCTCTGGCGACGCCCCGGCTGACCGGCTTTCTGATGGGAACGTTTGCGGCCATCGCGCTCACGCTGGCTGCCGTCGGCATTTACGGCGTGCTGTCGTACCTGGTCGCCCGGCGGACCCACGAGATTGGCATCCGGCTCGCCGTGGGCGCCGGCCGCACGCAGGTGCTTGCGCTGGTGCTCAAACAAGGCATGACCCTCGCCGGAAGCGGCATCGTCGTCGGGGTCATCGCGGCATTCCTGCTGACGCGGGTGATGCAGAGTTTGCTCTACGAAGTACGGCCTGGCGATCCATGGACGTTTGTGACCGTGTCGCTCGCGCTGGTTGGAGTAGCCTTGCTTGCGAGTGCGTTACCGGCGTTCCGCGCTACGCGAGTCAGTCCGGTGATCGCCTTGCGAACGGAGTAGGCGGTATCCCTTCGGTGGAATCGACATGATCACTGACGATCTGAGATACGGCTATCGGCAACTGATCAAAGCACCCGGATTTGCGATCACCGCCATCCTGACTCTCGGCCTCGCCATCGGCGCGAACACCGCGGTGTTCGCTCTCGTGGACGCGGTGCTGCTGAAGTCGCTGCCGTACCCGCAGCCCGAGCGGCTCGCCGCGATGGGGGGCATCTATACCCGCGATGGCGCGGTCGTCGAGCGGGGAACCATGGCGGTCACGGGAGCGGGATGGTACGCCCTCCGCGACCAGGTGACGTCGGTGGACGCCGCGGTGGTGTCGGGACTATCGACCCGCGTGAGCCTCGTGACCGAGGCCCGGACGATGACCGTCGCGCCGCAACGCGTCAGTGCCGGCTACTTTGGCGTGCTGGGCGTGCCGCCGGCGATCGGTCGTGAATTCACGCGCGCCGAAGACATCACCGGCGGTCCGGCCCTGGCGATTCTGAGCGATCGCTTGTGGCGATCGGCGTTCAACGGCGACGCCAGCGTGATCGGCCAGACGATTTTGCTCAAAGGCGAACCTCACGAAGTCATCGGCGTGATGCCGGCGTCACTGAAGACGACGACGGACGCGGATTTGTGGACGCCGATCAGGGCGTCGACGACCGGCGAAGGCGGCGGCAACAACTTCGGCGTGGTCGTGAGGCTCACGGACGGCGTGGACTGGTCGCAGGCGGCGGCCGAGGCCGGCGCCGCAGTGGATGCCACGATGACGCGCCGCACTTCCGCGTCGGGCGTGACCCTGAATCACACCTTGATTCCTCTGCACACTCAAATGGCCCAGGATGTGCGGTTGCCGCTGATCCTGCTGACCGTGTCTGTCGGCCTCGTGCTGCTGGTGGCGTGCGTCAACCTGGCCGGGTTGCTGCTGGCGCGCGCCGGACGGCGCACGCGCGAGATTGCGACGAGGCTCGCCGTGGGCGGCGACCGGCGCGCGGTGATTCGGCAGTTGCTGATCGAGAGCCTGGTGCTCGCGCTGTTCGGTGGCCTCGTCGGCCTCGCGGTCGGCGCGCTGGCGCTCGAAGGGTTGAAGGCCGGCGCCACCGATCTGTTGCTGACGACATGGGCACAGGTCACGCTCGATGCCCGGGTGCTCTCCGTTACGCTCGGCCTCACCGCACTTACGGCGATCCTGTTTGGTTTGGTCCCGGCGATCCAGGCGACGCGCCTCGACGTGCAGGCGGCGCTGGCCGAAGGCGGCACGCGATCGGTGGCCGGCGGCGCGACCGGCTGGCCGCGGCGACTGCTCGTGGTTGCGGAGGTCGCGCTCGGCGTGGTGCTGCTCGTGGGTGCGGGCCTGCTGACACGCACCTTCTTCCATCTGCAGTCGCAATCACCGGGCTTTGATCCGCGACAGATCATCGCGGCGTCGGCGTCGCTCGAAGACGCGCGTTATGAGAAGCATGAGAGTGTCGAGCAGCTGTTCGATCGCAGCCTGACCCGCATCGCGGCTGTGCCCGGCGTGGAGTCTGCGGCGGTGTCGCTTGGGCTGCCGTACGAGCGCATCCTCAACATGGGTGCGCGCATCGTCGGTCCGGCCGGCGAGCAGGGCGATTTCATTTTCTCTACGGCGACCTACGTGACACCGGGCTACTTTGAAACGCTGCGCCTGCCGATGCTGCGCGGCCGATCGCTGCAGGCGACCGACGCCAGGACGGCGGCGAACGTGGTGGTCGTGAGCGAATCGTTTGCGCGGCGATATTTCAAGGATCGCGAGGCGGTCGGCGAGTACGTGAGCATGGGCGGCCAGACACGGCACATCGTTGGTGTGGCCACCAACGTGCAGCAGCGCGGCGGCTTCAGCGGCTTTGGCCCGCTCGACGTCTTGCCGGCGATCTACATGCCGTTCGCGCAGTTTCCCGGTGGCGGCCTGCGCACCATTCACGGCTGGTTCTCGCCAGCATGGATCATCCGCGAATCGCGGCCGGGCGCGGTTACCGAGCAGGCGTTGCGACGCGCGATGGCGGATATCGATCCGCAATTGCCGCTGGCTGCCATCCGCGGCGTGGACGAAGTCCGCAGCGCCGCGCTGTCGCGTCAACGGGTGTTGATGATGCTGGTGGCGGCGCTGGGCGGACTCGCGTTGTTCCTGGCCGCGATCGGCATCCACGCCCTGATCTCGAGCGGCGTAACCGAACGCACGCGCGAGCTGGGCATCCGCATGGCGCTTGGCGCCACCGTGCGTCAAACGATGATCGACGCCGCGAGGCCGGGCATCATCATGGCCATTGCCGGTCTGGCAATTGGCTGCGGGCTGGCGTATGGCGCGTCGGGACTGATTCGCAACTTGTTATGGGGCGTCCGCGAGAACGATCCGATCACCTTCGCTGCGGTGGTGGGCACGCTGCTCGTGGTGGCCGTGACGGCCAGCGTGTTGCCCGCGCTTCGCGTCCGGAAGCTGGATCCCGTCTCACTCCTGCGATCTGAGTAAGAATGGCGGGCGTGTCGGCCACGCCCGCTGTTCACGTTCTGAAGCAGTACAGGATCTCCTTCACCGAGCACGAATACCGCTACGAAGAACGCGGCGGCACCGCCGTGTCGTCGCGCGAGCTCGGCGTGGACGAACACCTCATCATCAAGACGCTGGTGATGGAAGACGAGCGGAAGCAGCCGCTGATGGTCCTGATGCACGGCGATCGCGAGGTGTCGACGAAGAATCTCGCCCGTCAGATCGGCGCCAAGACGGTGGTGCCATGCGCGCCGGAGGCGGCGCAGAAGCACACCGGATATCTCGTTGGCGGCACGTCGCCGTTCGGGACGCGCAAATCACTGCCGGTCTATGCGGAGCGATCGATCGCCGATCTCGATCGCATCTATATCAACGGCGGCCGCCGCGGCTTCCTGGTGTCAATCGCGCCCGCCGACCTGATTCGAGTGCTCTCGCCGGTGTTTGTCGACGTTGGCGTTCCGACCTAAGGGCGCAGAATCTGCAAGGCAATTCGCGCCCTGACGTCGCAGATCCTGCCAGCTGCGACGAGCGGTTACCGTTGATCAGGCCTGATCGCTGGTTAATCAGGCCTGATCGCTCGCGGCACGTCGTTCGCAGCTTTCTCCGAGCATGGACGACGATAAGATAGACGCGAGGAGACGGCGATGCCAACAGCTACCAGGCGGCTCACCGCGGCGGAATTCCTGCAGATTCCGGACGACGGCAAGATGCACGAGCTCATCGACGGGGTCCACTACGTGACGCCGTCGCCGAAGTTGAGTCACCAGGAACTGGTGGGACGGCTGTATCTCGCCATCGGCAACTTCCTTTCGACGCGGCGTCATCTCGGCCGGCTCTTTCTGGCGCTGCTCGACGTCGTGATGTCGGAGTATGACGTCGTCGAGCCCGATCTGCTGTTCGTGTCTGGCGATCAGCTCGACATCCTGACCGAGGCCAACGTCCAGGGCGCTCCGGCGCTCGTGATCGAAGTGTTGTCGCCCAGCACACGGCGTCGCGATGAAGGCATCAAGCGGAAGCTGTTCGATGAGAAGGGCGTCCGCGAATACTGGCTCGTCGATCCGAAGGGCCGTCGAGTGTCGGTCTGCCGTCGTGGCGCAGACGGGGCGTTTCCAATCGTCGCGAACCTGGAGGCTGTGGCCGGCGACCGGCTGACGACGCCGCTGCTGCCTGACTTCGAGTTGCCGATGACCGATCTGTTTTCGGAGATCTAGGAATCCAACTCTCGTCGCAGGGCCTCGAACCGCTCAGTGTCGCGCGTGATCCACCGTCCGAACCACACCAGCGACACGATGGCGATCAGGGTGAATCCCGCCAGCCACCCCCACGCAAAGCGTTCCGCACCGCCGTCGTGCGGGCGCGCGCCGGAATACAAGTGATCCCAGATCCAGATGACGAACACCACGACCTCGCCGGTGAGGACGATCCAGCCAATGCGCCATGCCAGGCGCATGCGGCGCAGGCGCTCGGCGGAGATGGCCAGGTACTCCGCGGTGTTGGCGGCCGACGACCTCAGCACACCGCGCCAGTTCCACCAGCCAAAGCCAATGGTCGCGATGGTGATCGAGGTGAGGCTGATCATGCTGAGCCGCTCGACGTCGCTCCTCGCGGCCACGCTGAAGTAGACCAGGAACGGTAACGCGATGGCGCCGATCACGAAATCGCTGACCAGGAACGACCACAGCAAGCCGCTACGACGCTTCACGTAGTGGCGGATCTGTTCCTCCGTCGTGACCTCGCGCGGCGTGCCGGCCTGCCATTCCTTCGTCCATTGCTGGAAATCGCGATCGTCTGGCGTGCTCATGGGCGATCCTCGCGCGCCCCAAGCAGGCGCGACAGGGCGGCGCGGGCGCGAGTCAGGCGCACGGCCACGTTGTTCTCGGTAATGCCGACGACGTCCGCCACCTCGGCGTGGCTGAGACCTTCGAGCGTCAGCACGACCACCTGGCGCAGTCCCATCGGGAGGGATTGCACCGCGGCCTGCAAACGCTCACGCCGTTGCTCGATGGAGAGCGCGTGCTCCGGATCCGGTTGCGACGCCGCCAGCGGCGCCTCGTCGTCAAGGGAGTCGGTGCGCCGGCGCTGCCAGTGATCGACGTGGCTGACCCCACGGTTGTGGGCAATCCGGAACACGAACGTGCGTTCCGAACAGTCGCCGCGAAATCGCGGCAGCGCCTGCCACACGGCGAGCCAGATCTCCTGCAGCAGATCCTGTTGCCGGGAAGGGTCGCGCTCGTAGCTGGCGGCCAGCCGCCGCAGCGCGCGATCGTGCTCGTGCAGCAGCCGGACGCAGCGGTCGTCGCGAGGCTCGGCGGCCCCGCCCGCATCGCTCACGCGCCGGCTCTCCTAAGCACCGCCTCACGATCGAGCTGCCGCGCCGCCGCCCAGCACGCGCTCGCGGCCGCGATCAGCGTCAGGACGGTGAGCACGATGATCCGGCTCGATGGCGGCACCTCTCCGCGGACGACATCGGTCAGCAGCATGTGCTGGCCGATCATAGGCGCGAACCCCATCCACGCCGACGGTGCGATCGATCCGAACGCAAACAGAAAGCCGGGGATCATCGGCAGGAAGATCATCATCGACAGCTTGGTCTGCGCTTCCTTGTAGGTGCGGGCCTGGAACGCGATCAGCAGTTGCACGGCCGATGCGGCCAGCGCCAGCGGCGCCAGGCCGCCGAGCATCCACACGGCGTCGGTCACGCTGAGGCCGATCGGCACATCCAATTGCTGCAAGCGCGGATGTTGCATCACCGCGTACGAGGTGGCGAGCGCGAGCACGACCGTGGCCACGGCGGCGGCTGAGATCGCGAGCCACTTACCGGTGATGATCGACGCGCGGCTGACCGGGTGCAGGAGCAGCGATTCCAGCGAGCCGCGTTCGCGCTCGCCCGCCGATACGTCGGCCGCCACGCTCGTGCCGCCGATGAACGCCGCGAGCAGGATGAAGATCGGCATCGTCGCCAGGGCGCGGCCCGACCGATCCGCGGCGGTGGCAAAGTCGCGCTCGATCACGCGTAGCGGTGCGACGGCCGATGGCGCGATCCCCCGGACCACCAGTCGCGTCTCTCCTACCGCACGGGAGTAGTCGGCCAGCAAGGATTTCAGGTGTGCCGCATGGCGGCTGGACTCCGTCCACGATGAATCGTGCAGTACCGCCACCGTGGCGGGCCGGCTGTGCGAAAATCGATCGGCGTAGTCGAGATCGATCACGACCATCGCGGGCACTCGCCGATCGCGAATCGCCGCGGCCGGATCGCCGGCGATCTCGACGATCGACACGTCACGCGCCGCGAGAAACGCCGCCAGGGCCGGCGCCCGCGAGGCGCCCTGTCCGCCGATCTCGATGGCGCCCAACTCGCCCTGGTGGCGGGCCGT
>CAZEMI010000071.1:0-19437 GCA_964513235.1 uncultured Acidobacterium sp. | reverse complement strand
TGATCAAGCGGCGGACGCCCGGCGGCGTCGAGGCGGGCAGCGCCTGCCACTCGGGCTCGGTCCCGACAATTCGCGCGATCGTGTCCGTACGCGTTTCGCCGTGAAAGGGCGAACGCGCGGTCAGCATCTCGTAGAGCAGGCAGCCAAACGCCCAGATATCGGCGCGCCGATCGAGCGGTTGTCCGCGCACCTGCTCCGGGCTCATGTACGGCGCGGTGCCGACGATCACGCCGTCCTGCGTCTGCATTAGGGTCGTGCCGGAGTCGGCTTCCGGACTTTGCAGCGCCTTCGCGATGCCGAAGTCGAGAATCTTCACGGCGCCGTCAGAGGCGACCTTGATGTTGGCAGGCTTCAAGTCGCGGTGGACTACGCCCTTCTGATGCGCGGCGTCAAGACCTTCGGCGATCTGTCGCGCGATCGCGAGAGATTCGCCAATCGGAATCGGGCCGCGGGTCAGGCGATCGGCGAGCGTCTCGCCGTCGGCCAGCTCCATCACCAGCGCGCGAATACCGTCGCCCTGCTCGATTCCGTACAGGGCCGCAATATTGGGGTGATTCAACGAGGCGAGCACCCGCGCTTCGCGCTCGAAACGCGCGAGGCGGTCGGCGTCACGCGTGTAGTCCGCGGGCAGGACCTTGAGCGCAACGTCGCGCCCAAGCCGCCCGTCGCGCGCGCGGTAGACCTCCCCCATGCCGCCGGCGCCCAGCGGGCCGGCAATCTCGTACGGTCCAATGCGTGTGCCGGTGGGCAGGGTCACGTGGGCGGTCTCGTCCGAACCGGATTCTACACGAGCGCGATCGGCGCCCTGTCGACAACGCCCGCCGTATCGGGCACCATCGTCGCGGATGGATCCCGCCCAGAGCGCGCGCCTGTACCAGCAAGCCGGGGCCCAGCGCTGGAGCGTCGTCCCCGACCAATTCGGCGAAGCGCTCGAACGCAGCGCGGCGAAAGCGTTTGCCGGCCGCACGCCGACCAACGTTGACATCGAACGCTATCAACAATCGCTGCACCTCGCCGACCTCGCGCTCGCGTGCGCCTGCATGGCAGGTCATCCGGAGGCGTGGGATCACTTCGTGGCCGAGTTTCGTCCCGCGCTCTACCGCGCCGCCGACGCGATCGATCGATCCGGAGGCGCCCGCGAAGTTGCCGATGCGCTGTACGGCGAGCTCTACAGCAAGTCCCTGTTTCGGTACTTTCACGGCCGCAGCAGCCTCGCCACGTGGCTGCGATCGCTGGTGTCGCAGCGCTACGTGGATCGGATCCGTGAGACCCGCCGCCTCGAACCCTTACCTGAGGAATCGTCACCGGACGCGATGGTGGCGCAAGCGGGGGCGACCAACCCCGACCGTGCGCGGTTCGTCACAGCCATGCAGGCCGTGCTGGCGGCGGCGCTCGCCGCGCTCGCGCCCCGCGATCACCTGCGGCTACGCTGTTACTATGCCCAGGAGATGACGCTCGCGCAGATCGGCCGCGTCACGCGCGAACACGAAGCCACCGTGTCGCGGCAGCTGGCGCGCACGCGCAAGGCGGTGCGCGCCGATGCCGAGCGGCGGCTTCGGGACGAACATCGTTTTACCAGCGACGAGATTGCCGAGTGCTTCTCATCCATATCTCAGGACGCGGGCACGCTCGATTTGGGCGTGTTGTTAGGCGAACGTTTACCCACCGAAGCCCCGGAAAACCGCGTCTGGGCGAAGGTGGGCAAGAAATCTGACGCCGATCGTTCTAAGCCTGAGGACGTGTCGTGACGATCGATCGTAACTGCCTCGACGCCGAAACGGTGGCCGCCTGGATGGACGGCGGGCTCGACGCTGCCGGGGTGGCCGCGGCGGAGGCGCATGCCTCGACGTGCGAACGGTGCCAGGCGTTACTGGCCACCGTCGCGAAAACACTGCCTGCGGATGTGGGTCACGCTCCTGCCGGCGCGCGCCTCTGGAAATGGTGGTTCGCACCGCTGGCCGCCACCGCGGCCGCGGTGACGATCTGGATGGTGGTGCCGCAAACACCGATGCAAATGCCGGCGCGAGACGTGGCGGAAGCGCCGGCGACACCGCAGCCGCAACCAGCGCCCGCCTCCGCTCGCGAACAATCCGGCGAGCTACGGCGCGACAAGCCTTCGGAACCCGACGCGCAAGCCGCCGCCCCCGCCACACCTGCGCCACCCGCGACTTTCTCAGACTCCAGGCGCAATGTGCCCGCGCCGGCGGCCAAAGAAGAGAAGGCCACGCTCGCGGCGGGTGCTGACACCGCGAAGTTTGACGAGCAGGCGGTAGGACGCAAAGACATGCAAGCGAAGCGCGAGGAAAACAGCATGCGCGCGGCCGGAATGCGACAGGCCGCCGAACCAGCGGCCGCGGCCGAGCGCGCGCGCGAAGCCTCCGCCTCCGCTCGCGAACAATCTGCCGAGCTACGGCGGGACAAGCCAAGCGTCGGCGCCGTCACCCAGTTGCGCAAGCAAACAGGCCCTCTGCAGATCGTCTCGCCGGATCCGAACAGCCGTTGGCGGGCCATGCCTGGTGGAATCGAACGGTCGGAAGACGGCGGCCGTATCTGGATCCCGGTGCGACTGGCGGCGAACGAAGAAGTGCTGGCCGGCGCCTCGCCGGGTCGTCTCGTCGCCTGGCTGGTCGGCCGCAACGGTCTCGTCCTGCTCGCCACCGACGGCACGAATTTCACGCGATTGCCCTTCCCCGAATCCGTCGATCTCGTGGAGGTCACGTCCCCGGAACCCCGCATCGCCATGGTCACCACGGCTGACGGACGCGTCTACCGCACGGAAGACGCGGGAAGGACGTGGAGGATCTATTGATCTGGTGATCTATTGATCTATTGATCTGGTGTTCTTGGTGATTTGGGCGCAGATCAACAGATCGACAGATCAACAGATCAACAGATGCAAGAAGTCCCCACCGCCCCGTTCTAAGGACATGGAGGTTCCAATGTCCGTTCGAACGTTTCTTGTCGTCCTCGCAGTTACCGCCAGTGCGTACTTCGTTCAGCCAGGTGTCGAACCGGTGGTCGAAGCCGGGCCGGCCGCGATCGGTGAAGCGCCGGTCGGCGAGGGTCAGGATTTGACGACCACCCTTGACGATCAGGCCGAGCTCGCGATCACCGTCTACAACTCCGACATTGCGCTGGTGCGCGACGTGCGCAACCTGACGCTGACGCGCGGCGCCGGCAACCTGCGGTTCATGGATATCGCGGCGACCGTGAATCCGGCGACCGTGCACTTCCGATCGCTCACCGAACCGTCGCGGGTCAGCGTGCTCGAGCAGAACTACGAGTACGACCTGCTCGAACCGGACAAGCTGTTGCGCAAATACGTCGGCCGCGAAGTCACGCTGATGCGCAATCGCACCGAGAACGGCACCACGCGCCAGGAAGAAGTGAAGGCGCTGCTCCTCAGTTACAACACGCAGCCGGTGTGGAAGATCGGCAACGAGATCGTGACCGGCATGGGCGCCGACCACATTCGCTTTCCCGAGCTTCCCGAAACGCTCTATTCACGTCCGACGCTGATCTGGACGGTGCAGAACGACGGCGCGGCGAAGCACCGCGTCGAAGCGTCGTACCTGGCCTCGCGCCTGGCGTGGAATGCGGATTACGTGCTGACCGTCGCGCGCGACGACAAGGCCGCCGATCTCAACGGCTGGGTGACGCTCGTCAACAACAGCGGCACCGCATTCAGGAATGCGAAGCTGCAACTGGTCGCCGGCGACTTGAACCGCGTGCGCCAGCAGCTTGGCAAGATGGCGGCGGAAATGTCGCAGCGCCGCGACGCGGCAGCGCCGGCGGCAAACATGCAACAGGAGGCGTTCTCCGACTATCACCTCTACACGATGCCGCGGAAGACGACCATCAACAACAGCCAGACCAAGCAGGTGAGCCTGCTCGAAGGCACCGATGTGCCGACCGTCAAGCGCTACGTTGTCGAAGGACAGAATTACTACTACCACAACCATCAACATCCCGGCTCGCCGATCAAGGACCTGGTGCAGGTTTACTACCAGTTCAAGAATGAGGCGAAGGCGGGGCTCGGCATTCCGATGCCGGCAGGTGTGCTGCGCGTGTATCAGCAGGACTCGAAGGGCGGCACGCAGTTCGTGGGCGAAGACCGCATCATGCACACGCCGAAGGACGAAACGCTGAACATCAAGATCGGCAACGCGTTCGACGTGGTGTGCGAGCGCATGCAGATCGACTTCCAGAAGATCGCCTCGAACGTCTACGAGTTCGAGTACGAGATCACGCTGCGCAATCACAAGGCGACGGCGGTGTCGGTGGAAGTCAACGAGCCGCTCGGCGGCACGTGGCGGATGCTGCGCTCGTCGCACGAGTGGACCAAGACCGCGGCGTGGGCGGCGCAGTTCAAGGTGCCGGTGGCCTCCGACGGCACGGCGGTGTTGAAGTATCGAGTTCGCGTGACGTACTGAGGTCCTAGGGTCTTAGGGTCCTAGGAAACTACTCGGCGCATCGTTGACGGCGCTGCTGATCCTCGCGGCCTGCAACAAGCGGAGCGGGCGATTGGCAGCGCCGTTGGACCGCGCAAGGCCATCGCCGAACTGAAATACGCTGGCGACCGCCCGGACGCGCCGCCGCTCGAAGAACGCGGCAACTCGGTGTTCACCGATGCTGCGTTCGACGACACCGGCAAACTGCTCATCACGCAACCCTGGTTCGGCTCGTCGCGCATCCGGGTCTGGGACGTAGAGACCGGCACCATCGTCTCCGGCTTCGATGCCATTCGTCCCCAATCCCGGCAGCAAGAACATCTGGATGATCGACAGCGCGCGGCGGCGGTTGTTCGCCCGGAACGGCAAGAATGACGGCTACGCGCTCTTACGATCTGATGACCGGCAACACGATCTCCACGATCGCCGACACCGACGATGGTGCGGGTGGTACGGTGCCGGCGCCACCGGCGTTTCGCGATCCGCACGCGGTGGGCCTGAACATCAACACCCAGGCGTTGATCTTCAAGCCGGGCACGCTGGCCATGGCGTTCACGCCCGAGGAGCCGGTGAATGCGACGACCGAATACCTGCTGCTCGATACACGACGCTGGAGCTGCAGCGAATCGCTGTGCCTGAGGCGGCGGGCGCCCGGACGTTCACCTCGTTTGCGTTTTCACCGGACAACCGCTGGCTCGCGGTGGGCAACCACGAGGAGGTGTGGCTCTTCGATCGCACCACGCGCGAATGGGTGCGGTCGATGCAGGGTGAACAACACCGCGGCAACGCGGTGGCGCCGATGCGATTCACCGCCGACAGTACGCGCCCGATCGCGCTTGGCGACCAGCTGCAGATCAACGTCTTCGACGTCAATACCGGAACGCGCCTCGGCCGTCACGCGCCCGCCTTCGATCAATTTGAAGGCGAGATCAAAATCTCCGCCGACGGCAGCCGCATCGTCGTCTACAAATTTCTGAGCGACATCTTCGAGATCCTCGACGGCAACGATGCCAGACAGCTGGGCCGGGTGTGCCCATATTTCTGCAATGTGATGCACAATCCTGTGCAGCCTGGGTATGCGGTGAGTCCCGACGGCAAGAGCGTCGCGATTTCCCATCGTCGCGGCGCCGTGGTGTGGGACACAGCGACGGACACAATGCGCTTCCCGTTGCGAGACCCGAAACGCAAACCGCTGCCCTACCCGATGCAACGCTGAACTCCACCGGAGGGTCGCGTGAGGAACATCGTCCCGAATCTTCGCGAAGCGTTACGGCAATGGCGGCGCACACCCGCGATCACGGTGGCCGCTCTTCTCTCACTCACACTCGGCATCGGCGCCAGCACGGCGATCTTCTCGCTGCTCAATGCGCTGCTGCTGAAGTCCCTGCCGGTGCGCGATCCGCAGCAGATCGTGACGTTCCGGGACGATCGATCGCCGACTCCGCTCAACCTGCGCATCAGCTATCCGATGTTCACCTCGCTCGCGCGCGACGGCGCGGGCCTGGAGGCCGTCGCGGCCTATGCCGCGATGCCCGTGAACCTGTCGCCGATCGGCGCTCCGGTCCGGAACGCCCGCGCGCTCTTCGTATCGGGCTCGTACTTCGACATGCTCGGCGTTGGCGCATCGATCGGCCGGATGCTTGCGCCGGCCGATGATGAAGCCGCGGCGCCGTCCCGTCATGTCGTTGTCAGCGAAGCGTTCTGGCGGAGTGCGCTCGGTTCGGATCCGAACGTGATCGGCCGGCAGATCGACATCCTCCATCGCCCCTTCACGATCGTCGGAGTGATCGATCGCCGGTACTTCGGCCTCGATGTTGGACAGACGTTTGACCTCGCCATCCCGGCCACTGCATCCAGCGTCATCTTCGGTCAGGCCTACCTGTCCACTCCCCAACTCTTCTGGCTGACGGCGATCGGCAGGATGCGCGCCGGTGAATCGCTGCCCGCCGCCGAGGCGCGGCTGAAACCTGCGCAAGACCGGGCGATCCGCGACGCCGGAATGCCGGACACCATCGCGACCTCGCTCCTGAAGTCGTCCTGGCGTTTGTTGCCGACCGCTTCGGCGATGGCGGGGGCGCGGGTCAGTTACCAGCGGCCGCTGCTGATCCTGCTCGGCATCACGATCATCGTCCTGCTGGTCGCCTGCGTGAACATCGCCAACCTGCTGACGGCGCGCGCCGTGTCGCGCCGCGGCGAACTGGTCGTGCGCCTGTCGCTGGGCGCGTCGCGCGCGCACCTGATCCGCCAGTTGGTGCTCGAAGCCGTCACGCTGGCGGCCGCGGGAACGCTGGCCGGCATCGCGGCCGGCGTGGCCGGCGGCCGTGCGTTGATCTGGTTACTGTCCACGTCTCGCAATCCGATTCACCTCGATCTGAATATCGACTGGCGCGTGACGGCGTTCGCGGCCGGCGCCGGCGCGATCACGGCGATCGTCGCGGCCATGCTGCCGGCGTGGCGCTCGATGAGCGTCGACCCGATCGAGGCGATCAAGGCGCGTTCGCCGGGCGTGATCGGCATGCGGCGGATCGGCGTGGGCCACGTGCTGATCGGCAGCCAGATCGCGCTCACGTTCGTGCTGGTGCTGGGTGGCCTGGTGTTCTCGACGTCGCTCGCGCGCCTGATGAACGGGGACCTGGGCTTCGCGCGCGGCCGCGTGCAGCTGGTTGGCATCCGCGGCGCCAGCGGATCGGCAACGCCGCTGACGGCGCTGGCGCCCGCGCTCGAGGAGCGCGTGCGCGCGGTGCCCGGCGTCGAGGACGCGGCGTACTCATTGATGGCGCCGTTTGGAACCGTGGAGTTCGTGACCTACGCCTCCGTCACGGGCCCGCAGACCGGACGTAAGAGCTGGCCCGAAAGCTTCCATACCCGCGAGAACAGGATCGGCCCGAACTATTTCCAGACCATGGGCATGCGCGTCCTTGCCGGCCGCGCCTTCAGCGGCGCCGCCGATCGCGCGGACGCCGTAATCGTGAACACCGCGTTCACCCGCAAGTTCTTCAATGGCGAGATGCCACTCGGCCGCACGGTGTGGATAGGTCTCGAGCAGAAACCCCACGAGGTGATCGGCGTCGTCAGCGACACGAAGGTGCGGTCACTCCGTGACGATCCGCCGCCAATGGCGTATTTGTCGTGGCAGAAGGACGCCATGCGAAGCACCTACGTCCAGTTGGCCGTGAGGAGCAGCCGCATGACACCGTCCGCGGCCGCGATGGCCGAGGCAATCGAACGCATGGTGCCCGGCGCCGCGCTCGAAGTACGGTTCCTCGACACCGAAGTAGCGGATACGATCGCCACCGAACGCGCCACCGCGATGCTGGCATTGCTGTTTGCGCTGTCGGGACTGTTGCTCGCCGCCGTCGGACTGTACGGCGTGCTGTCGAGGGAAGTGCACGTGCGAAGGCCCGAGATTGCGGTGCGAATGGCGCTTGGCGCCGCCCCGCAGCGGGTCCGCCGCCTGGTGGTGTTTCGGGTTCTCGCCGCTACCGTCGCCGGCCTGATTGCCGGCGTGGCTCTGTCGCTGGCCGCCGAGCAGCTGGTGCGGTCGCTGCTATATGAGGTGCAGCCTTCGGATGCCGGTCAGTTGATCACCTGCATTGTGATCATCGTGGCTGTTGCGATCGCCGCCGTGGCCGCGCCGGTTCGCCGCGCCACCCGCGTCGATCCGATGACGGTCCTGCGTTCCGAGTAAAAGGCGAAACGCCCGAGCCGTAAGGCTTCGGGCGTTTCAATGCGCGTAATGCGCGTCCCGGTGGTAACCGGGACCTTTAACTCAACTCTTACTACTTGCTGCGCGTGGCCTTGGCCTAGGTTCCGTGGTCACGCGCCCAAGTGGCCCGGTGGATCGTGCATGTCCACCTCCTGTTCACACCCTTCGACTTCGCTCAGGGCGATCCCGAGCGTGTCGAGGGATCGAAAACCGTGTTTACACCTTCAGATCTACGCCTGTCGGGGCGACAGGTCAAGCACATCTAACAAGTCGCAATGGGGCATTCCCCCAAAGTGCGGATATTGCTGAATCGCCTGGGAAATTACTGTAAATAGCGCCAGCCGGTTCGCAGAGCGCCGGTGATTTCCCGATTGAACGACATCAGGATGATCACCGTCGCCGTGGCGTGCGAAAACGCCAGGGGCACCATGTTCGGATACCGCGCGTAAATTCCGCACCATGCCAGCCCGCCCACGAACGTCACGGTGACGAGAAACGGATTGGGCAGATGCAGGCTCGCGAAGATCGCGGCGGCGAGAATCGTGGCGCCCCGGCGCACCACCGATTGCGACTCGCGGAGGATCGTCGTCTGCAGCACGAACTGCTGGGCGCCGCCCCAGACGATCACATAGAGGAAGTCGAGCAATGGCGCCCGCGGTGCCGGTGGCGCAGCGAGTGCGTGACCGATGAACCAGAGTGCCGCTCCAAGTGGCACGGTCAGCGCAATCGACCAGCCGAGCGCCGGCCAGAACGCGCGGCGCGAGAAGCCCCAGTCCCCGGCTTTCAGGTTGTGCTTGAAACAGATTGCGAGGATCAGCACGACCGGCAGAGCCACCCATGGCCCACGAACGTTGACCAGCGGGTCCGCCACCCACATGTAGGTGAAGACGATGGCAACGATCGCAAGCGTATGCGGCATCAAGGGGTCATGTCGGGACGATACGTCGTGATGAAGGTGCGAATCGCTTCCGCTTCAACCATGTCCTTCGCGCGAAACCGAATCGAGTGCGCGTCGGTGCGCTCGAACATCGGCAGGAACGCCAGCGTCTCCGCGGCCGTGTAGTTCTTGAAGCTCACGTCCACCGTCACCGGCGTCGTCACCTGGTAAGGCTTGAACTCCGCTCGCCGCCCCATCGCGGCCTTGACGCGTGCGGCGATCAGATCGTAGGACGCCTGCGGCGTGAGCGTCATGGCCGAGTGGAATCCCAACGTGCGCTTGGTTTCCGCGGCTTCGATGTTCCCCACCGCCGACCGCACCTCGGCGATCGCTGCATCGTCACCGGACATCATGATCACCGGCGCGTTGAAGTGACCCGCGATGGCGGCGGCCCAGGAGCCCTCGGACACGTTCACGCCGTTGAGCGCCACCCGCGTGAGGGTCGCACTCGAGAACGTGTGGGCGCGCACGCCTTTCACGTTGTTGGTCGAGGCGTGATAGCCGATGAACATCACGGCATCCACTTGTTGATCGACGCCGGCAACCATGCCCAGTTGCCGCGGCCAGGAGCGAATGACGCGCACGTCCGGCGGGAACTGCTCGATCAGCAGGTTCTCACCGTTGCCGTGGGCGTCGGTGACGATGATGTCGGTGGCGCCGGCGGCGCGGGCCGCGGTGACCGCGGCAAGGGCCTCTCGGGTCATGAAGTCGCGGAAGCGGCCGTACTCGAAACCGGTCGGTCCCAGCTGATCGCCGGTGACGGTTCCCACCACGCCTTCCATGTCGACGGAAATCAGCACGCGCATCCGGTTCTGCGCTTGCACCGGCAGCCACAGCCAGGCCGACAGGATGACAAACAGCGCGGCACTTGCAGCAGGTTTCACCATTGGTCACTCCTGGGAGGGCGGAGATTCACGGGGCGGAGGCAAACGGATCGCGCGTTTCGAGTGTGTTGAACTTCCTGAAGTCCCGGTCGTTGGTATACAGCATCTTGACGCCGTGCTGAAACAGGATGGCCGCGACGTGTGCGTCGGGCACGAGATTGCCCCGCACCACCGCCGTGCCGCAGACGTACGCATACGCGTCAAGAAACCCGTCGGCTTCGGCGAGCGGACGCACGTGAGGTAGGTCGAGTAGCGCCGTGACGTTGGCGAGGGCCACCGCCGGGGTCAGCGGTTCGGAAAAGATCGAGGCATGGGTCGCAATGCGCAGGTACGCCATAACCGTCGGCCAGGTCACGCACAGCAGTTCGGGATTGGCTGCGCAGCCGTCGAGGAACCGGCGCGCGGTGTCGTGCCGCGGCGCCGACCGGTCCGACGCGTACAGGAGGACGTTGGCGTCGATCGCATAGCTCATGGCTCATCGCGATCGAGCGCCGCATGGAGGGCATCTTTGTCCTCCAAGTCGACCCGTGCGTGCATCGGCCGAGAGACCCAGCGGAACTGCGGGGCGCCGACCGGTCGTCGCCGGCGCGCGAGCGCATCCGCCAGGAGCTCCGAGATGATCGCCCCCATGGAACGCCCTTCCTTCTCATGGAGCTTCTTGACCTCGCGAAGGACCGGGTCGTCGATGTCGACGGTCGTGCGCATGATTTATGATGTTGTTATATTTGACATCAGATGTCAATACAAGTGATACTCGCTCGCATCATGCGCGGGGACACCGGTCGATCACGAAATCACGAGATTACAAGATCATCGGATTCGTGGTCCACGATCGTTATCTCCGGGAGTCCGTCAACGACGCCATGGCTGGCGGCAGCGCAATCAGCACCAGGGTCGCCAGCAGGTATCTCGAATACGCCACATTCTGCGCCCACGCCGGCATCTGCTCGATGAACCAGAACCGCCGTCCGGCGGGGATCAGCATCGCCGCCACGCAGCAGCCGACCATCACCACCTGCAGTGGCCGGGCGTCGCGCATCGTGACCAGGTGCAGGATCACCAGCGGCAGCACGAGGACGAAGGTGTGCCCCCACCCGAGGGGCGCAATCACCGCCGCCAGCGCCATCAACGCCGCGGCGCTGTCCACGGCCTCGACGCGCGGGCCACGGCCTGCCCGCCGCCACAAGAGCACAGTCACTGCCACGGCAAACGCCCAATTGAAGGCGCGGATGGCCGGGCCAACGGTGATCGCCTGCTCGCCGGTCCAGTTGAGGAAGCGCTCCGGCGCGATGGCGAAGCGTTCGATGAGCGCCACCAGCGCTTGATTCGAGATGTGAACCGCCGTCTTGTCGAAACGCAGCGGCAGCACGTCGGAGACATAGGACTGATACGTTGACAGCGGCACCATCGGCAGCACGATCACCACAACGGCCAGCGCCAGCGCCGCGGCATAGGCGATGCGCCGCCACGCATTCCGGTTCCACAAGCCAATCACGACCATCAGGACCGGGTAGATCTTCAGCCAGATACCACACGCCAGCAGCGCGCCGCCAACGGCAGGGAGCCTCGAACCGATGGTAACAAACCCGACAGCGCAGAGGAGCACGAACGCATTGACCTGGCCGAAGACCGCGTTGCTATAGGTGGGGCCAAGCGCCACGGCGATCAGGCCCGCAGCCATTGCCGTCCGCCAGTTGACGGGCACTTCGCGGCGGTTGAGATAGTAGAGCCACAATCCTATCGAGAAGACGAGGGCGACATACGACCCAATCGTCATCCACAACAGGGCCTCGCCCAGCGACAGGCGCGACAGGGCCACAAACGGAACAATCGCCGGCGGCGGATACGCAAACCCCGCGATCACGTCGTCCGACAGCAGGTAGAGCCGGCTCGGATCGGCGCGGAAGCGCACCGCCGCCTCGTAGTAGTAGTGAAAATCAGTCTGGAGGGCGTTCGGGTTGGCGACAAGCGGCGACAACACCGCCGTCACGAGCGTGAATCCTTCGTAGGCGAGTAGCGCCATCGAGACACCTGCGAGAATCCATAGCACCGACCGTATTATAGGGGCCTCAGCTGATGTCAAAACCCAAAGTCGTTGTGGTGATGCCGGCCTACAACGCCCAGCACACCCTCGAGAAAACCTGGCGCGAGGTCGTGGCCCACGATGTGGTCGACCTCGTCGTGCTCGTCGACGATGCCAGCCAGGACGACACGGTGAATCTGGCGCGCGGCCTCGACCGCGTGGTGGTGCACGTGCATCCGAAGAACCGCGGCTACGGCGGCAACCAGAAATCGTGCTACGACCTCGCGCTCAGCCACGGCGCCGACATCGTGGTGATGGTGCACCCCGACTATCAATACACGCCGAAGCTGATCCCGGCGATGGCCAGCATGGTGTCGAGCGGGTTGTATAGCTGCGTGCTGGGGTCGCGGATTCTCGGCGGGCAGGCGCTGGCCGGCGGCATGCCGGTGTGGCGCTACGTGGCCAACCGGTTCCTGACGCTGGCCGGCAACATCCTGCTCGGCACCAAGGTCTCCGAGTTCCACACCGGGTACCGCGCCTTCTCGCGCGAGCTGCTCGAGGCGCTGCCGCTCGACGCCAACTCAGACGACTTCGTCTTCGACAACCAGATGCTGGCCCAAACGGTGTGGTTCGGGTTTCAAATCGGCGAAGTGTCGTGTCCGACGCGATACGCGCCGGATGCCTCGTCGATCAACTTCATACGCAGCGTGAAGTACGGCTTCGGTTGCTTGAACACCGCGATGCAGTTCCGGCTCGCCAAATGGGGCCTGTTCCGATCGCCCCGGTTCCCGGTCGATCGTCACCGCAAGAACTAGGGTGCGTACGGTGCGTACAGGTGCGTACGGTGCCTAAGAGCTACAGCACCTGGCGCCAGCGCGCGAACTGAGCGAAAAACAGCACCAGGAACGGCGCGAACACCGCGCACACCGCGAGGAACGCGGCCCGCGTGCGCAGCATCATGGCCAGGCCGATGAACACGGGGAACAGCACGGCGGTGAACCGGCCGGTGCCATCAAGGCCGTTGACCAGGCCCATGCCGATCGACGTCAGCGCCCACACCGTCAACCCCACGCCCAGGGTGCGGCTCGCGTACAGCACGCTCGCGATCGACAGCGGAATGAGGGCGACGTACCAGTACCCGAGCCCGATGCGCGTGAACTCGAATTCGCGCAGACAGTCGGCCACGCCCTCGCACGCGAACGCCGACCCCTGGAAGAAATAGTTGAAATCCCGTTGCAGCGCCGAGAAGCCCGACGCGCGATTCCATCCCTGTTGCCGCGCATGAAGAAACGCGAGCGGATCGCCGTAGCGCCAGTCGTAGTACACCGCGATGAGCACGGGCCCGGCCGCGAGCAGGGCGAGGGCCGGCAGCTGCTTCCTGAGCGCGCGAACGTCACAGTCCTGCCGCCGGAGGTACTCGAGCACGATGGCTGGAAACAGCGCGAGGCCCGGGATGCGCGTCATCGCCGCCATTGACGCGAGCCCGCACGCCGCCGGCCAGCGCCCTTCATAGGCGAACGTCAACGACCACGCGGCGAGACAGAAATAGAACGCATCGGCATAGACGGCGGTCAGGAAGAAGGAGAACGGAAATACCGCAATCAGCCACACGGCCCGCACCGCAACGTCGGCGTCAGCGAGCTTCGACGCCAGCCGGAACACCGCCTTTAGCGCGAGCAGAAACGATGCCGACGACACGATCAGCCCGCCGATATAGAACGCGCGCTCGTGATCGAGTAACAACCGGATCGGCTGCGCGACGATCCACGAGATGAAGGAATACAGCGGAAAGAAGTTCGCGGTCGAGTAGCCTGACGGCAGGAACCGCGGCTGGTCGTTGACGATGGCCTCGTACCACATCGCGTCCCAGCGGACCCAGCCATCGATCCAGTTGTTCCCCGGAAAGACGATGCCCTGCCACGATTCAACGGGGTGCGCGGGGTATAACGTCAGGACGAAATAGCCGGTCAGGATCAGGAGGAGGCGCGTTGACGCAAAGGCCATCACCGGTTGGGTTCCGCGCTCGCTCCTCATTGGAGGCCGCGTCAGCGCCCCTTGGCCAGCGACGCCAGGAACTCCACTGGTGTCTCGACGCGGAGGCCATGCCGCAGAGCCGCGAGGAAATGCCGCCGGTTGTCAGTCACGACGACATCGGCATCAGCGGCACGGGCGACGTCAGCAATGTGCGCGTCGTAGACACGGCCCCCGACGATGGCGTCGGCCGCCGAAGCCTTCAGAAATGGCAGCCGTGCCGACGCAGGAAGATCGTGAACGGCAAGGCGGCCGAGGATCTCTTCCTCGAGCAGGCGCGCAGCATCTGCGGCCGTCAATCGGAACTCGGGCGGCACACGCGTGGCAACCGAATAGAACTCGAGACAGCAGTGCCAGGCGGTCGCGGCCTTGCCGATCGAGCGCGCCGCAACAAGGTCCATCACCTGCTGCGCCGGACGGCTCTGCGAGCCGAAGTCGATCAAGCCGGCAAGCAACACGCTGGTGTCGAGAAACGCGCTCACGGCCATCGATTGCGCTCTTCCTCCACCAGCGCGGCGACATCGACGTCAGGTCGGCCGGCGCCGGCCGCGGGCCGGGCAACCAGGCGCTTGCCGACCCGGACAAGGGTCGGACCGGCAGCCACCCGCTCGAGCCGGATCCCGGTGTCGTCCACCGTGACCCGGAGCACCGCACCAGGCAGGAGCCCGGCACGCTCGCGCAATGGCGCCGGAATAACCACTCGACCTGCCTTATCAATGGTAGTAGTCATACCATAATACTACCATGCCGGACCGTGAGAGAAAAAGGCCGCTTGGGGGGAGCCAGAGCAGGACCGCGTGCTGCCAGATGGACGGCCGAAGTGGCCGGATTCCATAAGCCGCAAAAAAAGAAGGCCGCGGGACGCCCGCGGCCTGATGCGTTCACGTTGGAGGTTGAGAGGTATTACTCTTGGCCCCGCCTCCGGCGGGGATGGCTTCAGTACGCTCGGGCGCCGACCACGGCGGCATCGAACGCGGCTTCCGGCACTGCGTCCGGCGCCTCGACCAGGCACCACGCGTCCTGATCGGCGAGGATCTCCGAGGCCAGCGCGGTGTGCAGCGCATGACCGGCACGATGCGCCACGACGTGGCCGACGATGGGATGACCCACCAGGGCGAGGTCGCCGACGACATCGAGAATCTTGTGGCGCACGAACTCGTCGTCGAACCGCAAGGCGTTCAGCACGTTGGTGTCGCCGATGACGATGGCGTTTTCGAGCGAGCCGCCGAGCGCGAGGCCGTTCTGGCGCAGCCACTCCACTTCCTTCAGGAAGCCGAAGGTGCGCGCGGCCGCAATGTTGTCCGCAAACGTCGTCTCGGTGATCCGCTCGGTGCGCGACTGGTGCCGCAGCAGCGGGTGATCGAAGCTGATCGTGTAGCTGACCTTGAAATGATCCGAGGGATAAATCGCGATGCGCTTGTCGCCGGTCGCGATTTGCACCGGCTTGAGAATCTTGAGGTAGCGGCGCGCCGGGGCCAGCTTCTTCACGCCGGCTTCCTGCAGAAGATAGAGGAACGGGGCGCTGCTGCCGTCCATGATCGGCACTTCGCGATGATTGAGCTCGATCACCACGTTATCGATGCCGGCCGACACGACCGCCGCCAGCAGATGTTCGACCGTTTCCACGGTGGCGCCGGCCCTGCCGAGCACGGTGGCATGCTGCACGCTGGAGACTTCGCCGACCGTGGCGGGGATTTCCACGCCGAGGTCGGCACGGCGGAACCGGATGCCGGTATCAGCGGCCGCCGGCTTGAGGGTGAGCGTCACCTTCTGGCCGGAATGAAGCCCGATACCTGCGCACGAGATCTGCCGTTTAATCGTCCGTTGTGCTTCCATGCAACTTGGTCTGTGCACCAGATGGAAGCAAAGACGATGCCCGGATGTTTCGGATTGGGTCCAGCCAGATAAGTCTAACTATTTCAACACTTACAGCGAATATCGCGACTCCGTTGTGTCAATGCCTGTGTTTGCCCAGCCACAGCGGCACAGGCCCGAAGTGTGTCAATTCTTCGACAAGAACAAAGGCGCACCCGGCCCTGTTGGCCAACCCAACTGGACCCAGGCCAACAACATTAGCGTCCAGCAAACCAGGTTCGCAACCGAATACGGCAGCATCGTGGCCGTCACGGTGCCAATTCCGGCCCTGGGCACGTAGCGCTGGAAGAACATCAGCACGAGAGGGAAGTTGGAGCTGAGCGGCGTGAGGATGTTGGTCAGGCTGTCGCCGAGCCTGTAGGCCGTCTGCGTGAGCTCAGGTGAGTAGCCAAGCAGCATGAACATCGGCACCAGCACGGGCCCCAGCATCGCCCACTTCGCCGACGCCGATCCGATCATCAGGTCGATGAATCCCGTCACCAGGATCAACCCGACCAGCAGCGGAATCGGACCGAGGTCGAGCGCGCCCAGCGCGGCGGCGCCGTTCACCGCGAGCAGCACGCCCAGGTTCGACCAGTTGAAGATGTTGATGAACTGGGCGATGAAGAACACCACCACGATGTAGCCGGCAATGACCTCCATGTTCTTCTGCATGCCCTGGTAGACGTCGGCGTCGCGCGTGATGGTGCCCGCGGCCACACCGTAGGCGAGGCCGGGCAGCAGGCCGAAGACGAAGATCCAGAACACCAGCCCGCGCAGAAAAAACGACCCGACGAAACCCGGGCGCTCCGGGTCCTGCAAAAACCCGTTCGCGGGGACCAGGCCGGCCAGCACAATCGCGACCAGCGCCGCCGTCACGGCGAAGGCCCACCCCAACCCGCGCCACTCGGCGGGTGTGAGAGTCGCGGCCGGCTCCGCCACCGCGCTCCCCCGATAGGCCCCGAGGCGCGGTTCGACCACGCGATTGGTGACGAGCGTGCCGGTGGTGCACACCAGCACGACCGATACCGCCAGGAAGAAATAGCTTGCCATCGGCGTCACCGTGTAGCCCGGATCGATGACGCGCGCCGCCTCCTGCGTGAGCCCGGCGAGGATCACGTCGGTCGGCGACAGCAGCAGGTTGGCCGCAAAGCCGCCGGACACGCCGGCGAACGCCGCCGCCAGCCCCGCGAGCGGATGACGCCCGGCGCTGTGGAACAGCGCCGCACTGAGCGGCAGCAGCAGCACGTAGCCCACGTCTCCGGCGGTGTGCGACATGGTGCCGGCGAACACCACCACGAGCGTCAGCAGCCGCGCCGGCGTGGCGTGGATGATCACGCGCACGATGGCGCCGAGAAACCCGCTGTGCTCGGCCACCGACAATCCGAGCAGACACACGACCACGGGACCGAATGGCGCGAAGGTGATGAAATTCGGGAGCAGCTCCATCACCAGCCGGCGGAAGCCCTCGACCGAGAGCAGGTTCGTCACCGTCACGGACTGTCCGGTTGAGGGGTGGGTCACGGTGAGGCCGGCGGCGTTCAACACCGCCGACAGCAGCACGACACCCGCGGCGAGGATCACAAACAGCGACGCCGGATGCGGCAGGCGGTTGCCGGCGCGCTCGACGGCGTCGAGCGCACGGAGGAGCCGCGGACGCGAAGGCGCGACGGCGCTCACCGTCACGTGCGCGGCCCGGACCCGGCCGTCACATGCGCCGCGAGCGCCATCAGGAATTCGGCGCACTCGTTCCTGACCTCGTCGAACCGATCGGAGCGCGCCACCGCCGCCTCATCGAGGTAAAGGGCGCGGTTGATCTCGATCTGGATGCTGTGGCGGCCGGCGGCCGGCGCACCGAAGCACGCGACGAGGTCGCCGCCCTGGTACGGGTCGTTCACCTGCACCCAACGGCCGCGCCGGCGGAACCACTCCGCGACCCACGCGGTGTGAGACGGATGCGCGGACACGCCGTGACGATCGCTGATCACGAAGTCGGGCCTCGCTTCGCCCGCGTCGACATTCATGGCGTTGCCGCGGGACTTCATCGAATGACAATCGAGGTGCCAGACCACGCCGAACCGCTCGTGCAGGGCGGTGATCCGCTCGCGCAACACCTCACGATAGGGACGGTAGCAGGCGGCGATACGGTGCTGGACCTCCGCCACCGTGAGGCGGCGGGCGTACATCGGGACGTCCGGCAGCGCCTGCCGGCGGATCAGCCCCATGCCCCTGCGGCTGTAGGGCGTGGGCGCAAGGGGGGTCGGCCACGGTCCGTCGAGCAGTTCGGGATCGATGTCGTCCGCGGCGCGGTTGGCATCCACATACGCGCGCGGGAAGGTGGCCGCCAGCAACGCCGCGCCGGCGCGAGGCGCGTCACTCCACAGCTCGTCGACAAAGGCATCCCAGGTGGTGAGGATGGCTTCCCGCGGCGCGGCAGGCAGGAAGTCCGGCGGCCACGACATGCCGCTGTGCGGCGAATCGACGATCACCGGCACCGGCGGCGCCACCGGATCGTGGAGCACGTAGGGCTCCATCCTACGGTTTATGCGAGGGCCCGTACAAGACCCGGCCCGGCCGCGCGTCGCTCATCTTGCCGCCCTCGAACGCGATCTGCCCGTTCACGATCACCACCGACACGCCTTCCGCATAGCTGTGCGGCTTCTCGAATGTCGCGGTGTCCCGCACGGTCGCGGCATCGAACACGGCGATGTCGGCCTTGAGCCCGGCGCGCAGCACACCGCGATCGCTCAAACCGAGCCGCTGTGCCGGCAAGGCGGACATCTTCTGCACCGCGGTTTCGAGGGGCAGCAGCTTCTTGTCGCGGACGTAGAGCCCGAGCACGCGCGCAAACGTGCCGTAGCTGCGCGGATGCGGCACGTTGCGGCCGAACACGGGAACTTCCCCATCCGACGCCACCATCGTCGCCGGGTGGACGAGAATGCGCTCCAGATCCGCCTCGCCGATGGCGTGGAAGATGCCGCCGCAGCCGCCCTGCTCGACGATCCACATCGCCGTCTCCGCGGCATTCTCGAGCGTCACCGCGAGGCCGCGGCCCTGCGTGATCTGCGCGAGGTTCTGCCCCGCCAGTTTCGGATCGAACTGGCACGCCGACACCGAGACGTTCTTGGGATCGCCGCCGCCGCGTTCGTCGCGGATGATCGCCACGCTGGCGGCCTTGATCTTCGCACGCGTCGCGGGATCCTTCAGGCGCTTCAGCGTGGCGTCGCGGCCGCCCTCTCCCGCCCAGGCCGGCAGCAGCGCCGCGCCGATGCTGGTCGCCGACGCGGTATAGGGATACTGATCGATCGTCGCGTCCACGCCGCGCGCGCGGGCCTCGTCCACCATGCGCAGCGTCTGCACCGAACCGCCCCAGTACTTCTTGCCGACCACCTTGTGGTGCGTGATCTGCGTCGGTAGCCGGCCCTTCTCGCCGATCGCGATCGTTTCGCGCACGCTGTCGGTGAGGCCGCTGGCCTCGTCGCGCATGTGCGAAATGTAGATGCCGCCCATCGCACCGGCGACTCGCGCCAGCTCGATCACTTCTTCGGTGG
>CAZEMI010000070.1:0-5459 GCA_964513235.1 uncultured Acidobacterium sp. | reverse complement strand
GTTCGGGATCAAGCTCGGGCTCGACAACATCCGGACCATCCTCGCGGCGATGGGCAATCCGGAGCGGGCGTTCCGGTCGATTCACATCGCCGGCACGAACGGCAAGGGGTCGGTGGCCGCCATGGTCGAGCGCGGCCTGCGGGCCGCGGGGCTGCGCACCGGGCGCTACACGTCGCCGCATCTCGATCGCATCGAAGAGCGGGTCGCGCTCGACGGCACGCCGGTCGATCGGGCGACGTTCGAAACGGTGACCGGGCACGTGCTCGACGTCGTGGACGAGGCGCGCGCCATGGGCACACTGACGGTGTCGCCGACGTTCTTCGAGGTGTCCACGGCGGTGGCCTTCGAGATTTTCCGCCGCCACGCGGTGGACGTGGCCATCGTCGAGGTGGGACTCGGCGGCCGTTACGACGCCACCAACGTGCTCACACCCACGATTGCCGCCATTACGTCGATCGCGCTCGATCACGAGCGGCATTTAGGCAGCACGCTGTCGGAGATCGCGTTCGAGAAGGCCGGCATCGCGAAGGACGGCGTGCCGCTCGTCGTCGGCCGGCTGCCCACAGAGGCCGCGGCCAGGGTCGCCAAGGTCGCCGCCGACGTCGGCGCCGCCATCATGGATGCGCACGCGACGACCACGGATCGCCGGTATCCGCCGTTGACGCTCGCGCTCGCGGGCCGCCATCAACTCGAGAACGCCGCGGTGGCCGTGGCGATCATGGAGCGATGGTCGGTGATGGTCTCGCCTGTCCCAACGGCAGCGATTGTCACCGGGCTGACCCGGTGCGAGTGGCCGGCACGGCTCGAGTGGGTGCGGCTGCCGGGCGGCGGCGAAGTGCTGATCGACGCCGCGCACAATCCGGCCGGCGCCACGGCGCTGGCGTCGTATCTTCAGGACACCCGCAGCCCGAAGCTGCCGATCGTGTTCGCGGCGATGGCCGACAAGGATCTCGGCGGAATGATCACGGCCCTGGAACCGGTGGCGTCGATGTTCGTGGCCACCTCGGTGCCGCATGCGCGGGCCCGCACCGCGGAGGCGATGGCGGCGGAGATTCGCAAGCACACCGGCTCGGTGCACGTGATTGCGGCCGCCACGCCGGAGCTGGCCGTCGAGCGCGCGCTCGAGCATTCGCCGCGCGCGGTGGCCGCCGGGTCGATCTACATGGTCGGGCCGCTGAGGTCGCGGCTAATCGCCGCTGGCGCCGGCCACAGATGAAATCAATTACCACGGCCACAGAAGGCGCAGATACACTTTTCTCAATGCGGTTTGTGATCGTTGCCCTGGCGGCGGCATGTGGCCTGCTCGTCGCGGTGCCTGAAGCCGCGGCGCAGATCGTGCCGGGGTGGAACACCAAACAGTTTTCGCTCGAGCGCATCGACGCCGATCGCGTGCGGCTGATGCGCGAAGTCGAGATCGAAGGCGAACCCGGCGGCGCCAATGCCGGGCAGAAGTTCTTCGCCGACGATCTCGAGATCAACATCAGGACCGGCGAACTGACGGCCCGCGGAAACGTCGTGTTCCAGTCGCCAACGGTGCGCATTGCCGCCGACAGCGTCGTGTTCAACACCAAGACCAAGCTCGGCAAATTCGAGAACGCGTTCGGGATCGCGCAGCTGGGCGAGCGCGGCGAGCGCAACCGGAGCATGTTCGGCACGCTGGAGCCGGACGTGTATTTCTCCGGCGCCTCGATCGAGAAAATCGGCCCGGACAAGTACCGGATCGAGAACGGGGCCTTCACCACCTGCGTGCAGCCGACGCCGCGGTGGGAGATCGTCAGCGGCCGCGCCACGGTCAACCTGAACGACTACGTGATCCTGCGTAACGCCGTGATCCACGTGAAGGACGTCCCCGTCTTCTACCTGCCGCTGCTGTATTACCCGATCCAGGAAGACGATCGCGCCACCGGCTTCCTGCTGCCGCAGTACGGATCGTCGCTGGCGATGGGGTCGTCGATCAGCAACGCCTTCTTCTGGGCGATCAACCGCAGCCATGACGCCACGTTCTTTTACGACTCGATGCTGTCGCGCGGCAACGGGCTCGGCACCGAGTATCGCTATGTGCTCGGGCCGCAGGCCCAGGGCAACCTGCGGTATTACTGGCTCGACGAGAAGGAGGCGATCATCAACGGCGGCACGCGCGACCCCCGCCGCAGCAAGACCATCCAGGGCGGCCTGAGCCAGAACCTGCCGTTTGGCCTCTCGGCGCGGGCGCGGGTCGACTACTTCACCAACATCACGGTGCAGCAGACCTACAACCACGACTTCACCCAGGCGTCGAACAGCAACCGCACGATCGACGGCGGCATCTCGGGGTCGTGGCGCAGCCTGTCGGTGAACGCGATGTTCCAGCGCACCGAGACGTTCTTCAACCAGGATCAGTCGATTCTGAGCGGCCGCGCGCCCGGCTTCACCGCGGCCCTGAGCGGCGTCCGCATCTGGCGGCTGCCGCTGTTCGCCACCGTCAACGCCGAAGCAGGACGGTTCTTGTACGTGGAGAAGCGCGGGACCACGTCGCTTGACTCCGGTCTCAACAAGGTCGACATCACGCCGTCGATCCGGGCGCCCCTCAGCACGCTGTCGTGGCTGCAGGTCAATGCCACCGCGGCGTACCGCTCGACCTACTTCAGCGAGAGCCTGGCCGAGGACGAGCGGACGCAGATCGAGGCGCCGATCACGCGCAACTACGGCGATATGCGCGTCGAAGTGGTGGGGCCGGTGATCTCGCGCGTGTTCAATCCGCAGAACGCGATCGCCGATCGCATGAAGCACGTGATCGAGCCGAACTTCTCGGTGCAGCGCCGCACGGCGATTGCCGACCAGGATCGGATCCCGCGGACCGTCGGCGCCTACGACATCATCGTCGGCGGCACCACGCAAATGAACTACGGCCTGACCAACCGCCTGCTGGTCCGCAAGGACGTCGAGGGCCAGCCGCAAACGGGATCGCCGCGCGAGCTGCTCAACGTGTCGGTGCGGCAGACCTATTACACGGACGCGAATGCCAGCACGTTCGACAACTCGTATTCCTACGGCTTCGCCCAGCGCGACCCCAACGCCTTCTCGCCGATTTCGTTGACCGCGCGCGCGACGCCGACCGATCCGCTGGTCATCGACTACCGCCTCGAGTACGACCCGGTGCCTCTGAACGAGAGCTCGCCGAAGCTGCTCGGCATGAGCCTCAACGGCACCCTGCGTTCGGAGATGGCCGACGTCAGCGCCGGCTGGAGCCGGCAGGCTTTCGCCAGTGTCGACCGCCGCACCAACGCCAACAACCTGATCCAGACCTCCGCCAACCTGCGCTTCGCCGGCAGCAAGTACGGCGGCAACGTCACCTACAACTACGACCTCGCCCGATCGACGCTCCTCAACCAGCGCTACGTCGCCTTCTACAACGCACAGTGCTGCGGCGTCTCGTTCGAATACCAGTCGATCAACTACCCGCCGGACCTCAACAGGTTCTTCCTGCCAAAGGACCGCCGGTTCAACATGTCCTTCACTCTCGCCGGCGTCGGGTCGTTCTCCAACTTCTTCGGGGCGTTCGGCGGCGGGACGTACTAAGCCACCGATTAAACACCGATTAGACACAGACTGGATCCCATATAAAATCGATCGTTCGCATGAAGGGACTCATCCTCAGCGGGGGAAAGGGCACGCGCCTGCGCCCGCTCACGTATACCAGCGCGAAACAGCTGGTGCCCGTCGCCAACAAACCGGTCCTGTTCTACGGCGTGGAAGCGCTGGTGGCCGCCGGTATCACCGACATCGGCGTCGTGGTCGGCGATACCCATGCCGAGATTCGCGCCGCGCTCGGCGACGGATCGAAGTTCGGCGCCAGGGTGACCTACATCCCGCAGGACGCGCCGCGGGGCCTCGCCCATGCGGTGCTGATCGCCGAGGAGTTCATCGGCACCGATCCGTTCGTGATGTATCTCGGCGACAACCTGCTCAATCGCGGCATCGGGTCGTTCGTGGAGCAGTTCGTGAAAGAGAAACCGGCGGCGCAGATTCTCCTGACGCCGGTGCCCGACCCGCAGATGTTCGGTGTCGCCGAGCTCAAGAATGACAAGGTGGTGCGGCTGGTCGAAAAGCCGAAGGAACCGAAGTCGAACCTCGCGCTGGTCGGCGTGTACATGTTCGGGCCCGAAATCTTCACGTCGGTCAAGAGGATCACACCCAGCTTCCGCAACGAGCTCGAGATCACGGATGCCATCCAGGACCTGATCGATCGCGGCCTCCGCGTCACGCCGCACATGGTGTCGGGATGGTGGAAGGACACCGGCAAGCTCGAGGATATGCTCGAAGCCAACCGGTTGATCCTCGAAACGCTGACGCCGCGGGTCGACGGGAAGGTGGATGCGGCGTCGCGCATCGAAGGGACCGTGGTGATTGAAGCCGGCGCCACGGTCGAGCATTCGGTCGTCCGCGGACCGGCCATCATCGGGCCCGGGGCGAAGATCACCAACGCCTACGTCGGTCCGTTCACGTCGATCGGCCGCGACGTCGAGATTTCGCGATCGGAGATCGAGCACAGCATCGTGCTCGAGGGGGCGCTGATTCACGATCTCGAAACCCGCGTCGCCGACAGCCTGATCGGCCGCGGCGTCAAGATTCACCGGCTGCAAATCAAGCCGGTGGCGCACCGTTTCATGCTCGGCGACAACTCTGAGGTATGGATCAAGTGGTAAGCCACAGATTTCACCGATGACACCGATTAACGTACTGGTTACCGGCGGCGCTGGTTTTATCGGCAGCAACTTCGTTCGTTACGCGCTGCAGACACACTCCGACTGGCACGTCACCAATCTCGACAAGCTGACGTATGCCGGCCGGAGGGAAAACCTGCACGACGTGATGGACAACCCGCGCCACACGTTCGTGCACGGTGACATTCTCGATGCCGCCACGTCGGGTCCGCTCGTCGAAGCCGCGGACTACGTGGTTCATTTCGCGGCCGAGACGCACGTCGATCGGTCGATCATGGCGGCGGGCGATTTCATCAAGACCGACGTCGAGGGATCGTTCGTGCTGCTGGAGGCGGCGCGCCGCAATCCGAAGTTGAAACGCTTCGTGCAGATTTCCACCGACGAGGTCTACGGCAGCGTGCCCGAGGGCTCGAGCGTCGAGACCGACGAATTGCGGCCGCGAAATCCCTACGCGGCGAGCAAGGCCGGCGCCGATCGCCTCGCCTATAGCTACTGGGCCACCCACGACGTGCCGGTGATCATCACCCGCGCCTCGAACAACTACGGGCCGTACCAGTTTCCGGAAAAGATCCTGCCGCTGTTTGTCACCAACCTGGTCGACAACATCCCGGTGCCGCTCTACGGCGACGGCGGCAACGTGCGCGACTGGCTGCACGTGCTCGATCATTGCCGCGCCATCGACCTGCTGATGCACACCGCGACCAACGGCGAGGTCTATAACATCGGCGGCGGCAACGAGGTGAAGAACGTCGATCT
>CAZEMI010000069.1:0-4082 GCA_964513235.1 uncultured Acidobacterium sp. | reverse complement strand
GCCGATCCGCTCCCGGGCTACGACGGATTGATGCCGCGCTCTGCTGAATATCCTGACGGCCACTTCCTTGGCTGGACGCCGGGGCAAGTGGCGCCGCTGGTGCAGCCGGAGCTGGCGTGGACGCTCGAACCGGGCAGCGATTTGGTCGTGCAGCTGCACATGCAGCCGAGCGGCGCGGTTGAAGAAGTGCTCCCGGAGATCGGCTTCTACTTCAGCGATCGTGAGCCGGCGCGGACGCCAACCATCCTGCGCCTGGGCTCGCAAGGGATCGACATTCCTCCTGGCGAATCGCGTTACGTGATCCGGGACTCGTACGTGTTGCCCGTCGACGTCGAGCTGCTCGCGGTGCAGCCGCACGCGCATTACCGCGCCCGCGAAATTCGCGGCACAGCGATGCTTCCCGACGGCAGCTCACGCCTCGTGATGCACATCAAGGACTGGGATTTCCGCTGGCAGCACGTCTACCGCCATGAATCACCCATCAAGCTGCCGAAGGGCACGCGGCTGTCGATGGAATACACCTTCGATAATTCGGCCGCGAACCCGCGCAATCCCGAGCTGCCGCCGGCGCGCGTGTTCTGGGGCCAGCGATCGCGCGATGAGATGGGCGATCTCTGGTTTCAGCTGCTGGCCGCGAGCGACAACGATCGCCGCATCCTGAATGCGGAGATCACCGCCAAGATGACCGCCGAAGACATCGTCGGTTACGAGACGATGTTGAAGGGGACGCCGAATGACGCCGAGCTCCATGATGATGTGGCGCTGCTGTATCTGGGAATGGGCATGGCGGCGAACGCGGTGAGGCATTTCGAGATGTCGGCGGCGCTCAAGCCCGACTCGGCGCCGGCGCAGTTCAATCTGGGTACGGCGCTCGCCCAGGCGGGCCGGCTGCGGGCGTCGGTGGCGGCGTTTCGGGCGGCGCTCGAGCGCCGGCCGGACTACGCGCTGGCGCACGGCAACCTGGGCCGCGTGCTGCTGGCACAAAACCAGGTGGGCGAGGCCTTGAAACACCTGCAGGAAGCCGTGCGGCTCGATCCCGCCAATCCTCGCTCGCTGCTTGGATTAGCCGAAGCGCTGGCGGCGCGTGGCGCCTATGATGTGGCGGTCGAGATGCTCGAGCGGGCGATGAAGCTGGCGCTCACCGAGGAGCTGGCGAGAGAGATCTTCGCGAAGCGAGCGGAGTTTGTGAAGCTCAGAAAAGGGTGACGACATTCATGGCCAAAAAAAGTGCGCGCAAGACCACGACGATGCTCGACAACCTGGCGGTGGCTGCAGGTTCGACACTCGGGAGACTCGCCGTAAAAATTGACAACCTGACCAAGCGGCGCGACGCCATCACCACCGAGATTCAGCGCTACGCGCGTCAAGCTGAAAGTGCCTTGCGAGGACTTGCCAGCGGCAAGGGCCCCATGGCTCGCAAGGCGAGATCGAAACGAGTGGCGAAGAGGAAATAGGTGGCCAAGAAGCGCGGCACGACCAAGGCTTAACGCTTTCCCTGGCTCGACGTCGTGGCCGGCCTGACGATCTTCTGAACCAGCTCGTCGATCTGCTCGACCGTCGGCTGTCCCGGCAGGTACGTCGAGACCTTGCCATCCCGATCGATCATCACGTAGGTCGGCGTCGTCGAGACGCCGTACTTCAGGTAGACCTCGTCGCTCACCGGTACTGACACCGTCTTCATCCACGGATAGAACTGATCGCGGACCTGTTCGATGTAGGCGAGCTCCTCAGCGGGGCTTACCGGGCGGCGCTTCTCGGCGTAACCGAACCGCTGCGTCGGCGCGATCACCACGATGCCGCTGTCCTTGTACTTGTTGACCACGGATTCGAGCAGCGGGCCCTGCGTCTTGCAGTCGCCGCACCAGTGCGCCCACGCGAAGATCACCACGGGCTTGCCCTTGAGCTCGGCCAGCGTCGGTGTTTTCGGTCCGAGAAATTCCTTCGAGGTCAGTGGGAGTGCGGGCTGTCCTGCAAGGCCGATCACGTTCATGTTCTTGTTGAGACGCATGATGATCGACGTGCCCTTGAACTGCTCGATCTCGCGCTGCAGATGCATCAGCGCCTCTGATCGGCGGCCCTGGCCGGCCAGCGCCAGTGCCTGCACTTCGATCGCCGCGCCGAGCGCGATCGGCAGCCGCGGCTCGTCATCGAGCTTGCGGCGTTTGAGATGTTCCTCGACGATGCCGTAGGTGCGCGACGCGTAGGTCATCGCCTCGTCGTAGCGCTTTCTCGCCACCAGATCGCGCCCCAGCCACGAGAACGCCTCGATCGAAATCGGCGACTCCTTGCTGTTCGCCATTTCGGCCACCGCGAGCACCTCGGCGCGCTCGAAATCTTTCGCGTTGAGCGCGTCCCGCACCAGCTGCACGATCGTCTTGGGCGGCGCCGGTTTGGCGGTCCCTTGGGCGAGCGAAGGCCCAGCGACAATTAAAGACAAAACGGCGGCGATAAAAGTGGTGCGCATCATCCGCCGAGGATATCTCAAAGTGCCTGAGTGCGTACGGGTGCGTACGGTGCCTAGAGGGGTAGGTGCCTGCGTGCTAAAGTCCTGCGGATGAGCCGCTTCACGACCATTCCCGCGATTCTCGTTTTTGCGCTGAGTCTCGCTCAGCCGCATGCTCAAAACCGCCCGATTCGCGGCTTTCCCGACGATGCCGTGGCGGCACAGCGCCAGCGCGAGGAACAGTTCCGCAAGGTGCCGGACTCGGCGCGCCTCAAGGAATACATGGAGGCGATGGCCGGCGATTCCCATGTCGGCGGACAGCCCTCGTCTAAACGCGTGGCGGATTACGCCCTCGCGAAATTCAAGTCGTTCGGGCTCACCGCCGCTCTCGAAGAATTCGAAGCGATGATGCCGTGGCCGCTCGAGACCAGCGTCGAGCTGGTGGCCCCCGTGAAGTACACGCTGACGGTCAAAGAGCCCGTGCTGCCCGAGGATCCGGACTCCGGCGATCAGACGCCGCTCTACAACGCCTATTCGGCAGACGGCGATGTGACCGGCGAAGTCGTCTACGTGAACTACGGGATGCCCGCGGACTTCGAGCGGCTGAAGCAGATGGGCATCAGCGTGAAAGGAAAGATCGTGCTGGCGCGCTACGGCGCCGGCTGGCGCGGCATCAAGCCGAAGGTCGCATTGGAGAACGGCGCCATCGGCTGCCTGATTTATTCGGATCCACGAGACGACGGCTTTTTCCAGGGTGACGTGTATCCCCATGGCCCCTATCGTCCCGAGTTCGGCGCGCAGCGCGGCAGCGTGATGGACATGCCGATTCATCCCGGCGACCCGTTGACACCGGGATGGGGTAGTGAAGCAGGCGGCCGCAAGAACCCCCGTGAAGACGCGCCGACCATCCTGAAGATCCCCGTGCTGCCGATCGGTTATGGCGATGCGCTGCCGATTCTTCGCCAACTGAAGGGTCCGGTCGCGCCGTTGGAATGGCGCGGCGCGTTGCCGGTGACCTACCACGTCGGTCCGGGTCCCGCGCAACTGCACATGAAGCTGTCGTTCGAATGGAAGAACCGTCCTCTGTACAACGTCGTGGCGCGCATTCCTGGCACGACGCGGCCGGACGAATGGATCATCTACGGCAACCATCACGATGCGTGGGTGATGGGCGCGGAAGATCCGATCAGCGGCGCTTCGTCGTTGATGGAGACCGCGCGTGGTCTCGGCGAACTGCTGAAGACCGGGTGGCGCCCGTCGCGGACGATCGTCCTCGCGCTCTGGGACGGCGAGGAGTGGGGCCTGCTCGGATCGACGGAGTGGGCGGAAAAGCACAAGGCGGAGTTGCAGCAGAAGGCGGTGGCCTACATCAACACCGATAGCACCGGGAAGGGCTGGCTCAACGCGGGCGGCTCGCACGGGCTGCAGCAGTTGCTCGGCGAGGTCGCGAAGGAAGTGGCGGACCCGCGCACCGGCAAGCCGATCTTCGAGGAGGCCCGCCGCCGCGCCGTGCTCGGACACGCCGAAGCCGATCGCGCCGCCGCCGAGAAGGATCCGTCGTTCCGCATCGCGCCGCTCGGGTCGGGATCGGACTACACGCCCTTTCTGCAGCACCTCACCTTGTCCGCGCTCAACCTGG
>CAZEMI010000068.1:0-54916 GCA_964513235.1 uncultured Acidobacterium sp. | reverse complement strand
GAGTTGTTGCCCAAGCTCGCCGGGCTCGGGTTGATGGGCATCCAGTTCCCCGAGGCCTACGGCGGCGCCGGCATGAGCGCGGTGGACTACTGCATCTGCATCGAAGAGCTTGCCCGCGTCGATCCCAGCGTGGCGTTATCGGTGGCGGCGCACAACGGCCTTGGGGCCGCGCACATTGCCATGTTCGCGACCGAAGAACAAAAACAGAAGTACCTGGTCCCACTGGCGAAAGGTGACGCCCTGGCGGCCTGGGGCCTCACCGAGCCGGGCTCGGGTAGCGATGCCGCGGCGATGCGGACCGCTGCGGTGACAGACGGCGACTGCTGGGTACTGAACGGCTCGAAGGCGTTCATCACGCACGGCACCTCCGCCGACACGCTCGTGGTCATGGCGGTGACCGACAAGTCGAAGGGCCCTAAGGGTATTTCCTCCTTCATCCTGCAGCGCGGCATGGGCGGACTGCTGGCGGGCAAGAAGGAGGACAAGCTCGGCATGCGCGCCAGCGAAACGACCGAAGTGATCATGCAGAACTGCCGCGTCTCGCCGGCGCAGATGATCGGCGAGGAAGGGCAGGGCTTCATCCAAACGCTGCAGGTGCTCGACGCCGGCCGCATCGGCATTGCCGCGTTGTCGGTGGGCCTCGCGCAGGGCGCGTATGAAGCCGCCCGCGATTACACCGCGCAGCGCAAGCAGTTCGGCCGCGCCATCGCGTCGTTCCCGTCGATCCAGGAGCGGCTGTCGGAACACGCGTCGCGCGTGGAAGCGGCGCGCCTGCTGACGTATCAGGCGGCCTGGTTGAAAGACCAGGGCCGCCGCATGACGCTGGAATCCGCGATGGCCAAGCTCTACTCGAGCGAGATCGCGGTGCGCGCCGCCGAGGATTGCGTCCAGATGCACGGCGGCTATGGTTTCGTGAAGGACTATCCCGCCGAGAAGTATTTCCGCGACGTCAAACTGGTGACGATTGGCGAAGGCACCAGCGAGGTGCAGCGCCTCGTGATTGCGCGGCAGCTGCTGGCCGCCTAGACACCGATTAAACACCGATTAGGCACAGATGACTCTAGCTGAGCGCGTGCGCGCCGGCGACGCGCGGGCGATGGCCCGCGCGATTTCGCTCATCGAAGACGAGGCCGACACCGCGGCGGCGCTGGTCCGCGACATTTTCCCGCACACTGGGCGCACCTATTTGCTCGGCGTGACGGGACCGCCCGGCGCCGGCAAGAGCACGCTGGTCGATCGGCTGGCCACCCAAACCCGTCAAGCCGGCGAAACCGTCGGCGTGATCGCGGTCGATCCGACCAGTCCCTTCACCGGCGGCGCGATTCTCGGCGATCGCCTGCGCATGCAGGCCCACGCGCAAGATCCGGATGTGTTCATTCGCAGCATGGCCACGCGCGGCCACATGGGCGGCCTGGCGCGGGCCACGAGCGATGCCGCGCTGGTGCTCGACGCCGCCGGCAAGAGCCTGGTGATCATCGAAACCGTCGGCGTCGGTCAAGACGAGGTCGACATCGTCCGGACCGCGGACATCTCGGTGGTGGTGCTGGTGCCCGGCGCCGGAGACGATGTGCAGGCGCTCAAGGCCGGCATCATGGAGATCGCCGACATCTTCGTGGTGAACAAGTGCGATCGCGACGGCGCTGACCGCATGGTGACGTCGATCGAATCGAATCTTGCCCTCCAGCATTTCGCCGAAGGCGAGTGGCGCCCGCCGATTGTGAAGACCGAGGCCACCACCGGCCGCGGCGTGCCCGAGTTGTGGCAGACGATCCAGGCGTTTCGCGCCCGCTCCGAAGGGACGCGGGCCAGGCGGCTCAAGGCCCGCAACGAGTTCCGCCTGCGCGATCTGTTGACGCACCGGTTCATGGAGCACGTCGAGAAGACCCTCATGAGCCCGTCGGAGTTCGAGGCGCTCGTCGATCGGATCGCGAAGCGTGAGGTCGACCCCTACACCGCGGCATCGGATATCCTGTCGAAGGCGCTCAAACAGAAATGAAGGCGGTACTCGATCACGTGGGGATCGCGGTCAGCGATCTGCAGGCCTCGCTCGCGTTCTTCAAAGACGTGCTGGGGCTCCACGTCGAGATGAGCCAGGAAATCGCGTCGCAGAAGGTGCGCGCCCATTTTCTGTCGACGGGGCAGTCGACGCTCGAAATGCTCGAGCCCACGGCGGCTGATTCGCCGATTGCCAAACACCTGGACAAGCGCGGGCCCGGGATGCACCACGTGGCGCTGCGCGTGGACGACATCGATGCGGCGCTCGCGCATTTGAAGAGTCGCGGCATTCGCTTGATCGACGAGCGGGCGCGGCCGGGTGCTGAAGGCGCGATGGTTGCCTTCATCCACCCGTCGGCGGCGCATGGCGTGCTCGTCGAGCTCAAGCAGCCGGCGCCGAAGGTGGAGCTGTTCAAGACGGTGGGCCGGCGCACGCTCGGCGACCTCGAGCTGATCACACTGGCCGACGGTTTCTTCGCCCTCGATGGCGGCTCCATGTTCGGCACGGTCCCGAAAAACCTGTGGGAAAAACGCCTGCCGCCGGATGACTCGAACCGCATTCCGCTCAGCATGCGCCCGCTCGTGGTTCGCAGCGGGAAGCACACGATGATCATCGACGCCGGCTGTGGCGACAAGATGGACGCGAAGAGCGCGCAGATCTACAAGCTCGATCGCCGCTATCACCTCGATCATGCGCTCGCGGAGGCGGGTCTTACCGTCGAGGACATCGACATCGCGCTCGCCAGCCACCTGCATTTCGATCACGTCGGCGGCTTCACCGCGATCGGGAGGGACGGTGCGATCGTGCCGCGGTTTCCCAAGGCCACCTACATCGCGCACCGGGCGGAATGGGAGGACGCCACCCATCCGCACGAGCGCAATCGCGCCAGCTATCTGCAGGAGAACTTCGTGCCGTTGAAGGATGCCGGCGTGCTGACGCTCGTGGACGACGAGGCGGAGATTATTCCCGGTGTGCGGTATCGGCGGTCAGGCGGCCACACGGCCCATCACCAGGTGGTGACGATCGAGTCCGGCGGCAAGACGGCGGTATTTACGGCGGACATGTATCCGACGTCGGTGCACGCGCCCGATCCGTGGCTGATGGGTTACGACCTGTACCCGATGGACACGCTCGCGTTCAAGCGCGCGTTCGCGCCCGAGGCCATCGAGCGTGAGTATTTGCTGTTTTTCGAGCACGATCCGTCGATGGCCGCCGGCTACTTGCGTGAGAAAGACGGCAAACGTTTCGTCGAACGTGTGATTTGACAGATGGCCCGCGCCTGTAGGCGCGGGAGAGGTGTCGGATGTCGGTAAAGATTGGAATCATCGGTGGGAGCGGCCTCTATGACATGGCCGAGCTGACCGATCGTGAAGACCAGGTCCTGACCACGCCGTTTGGCGATCCGTCGGGTCCCTATGTGCTGGCGAACCTGCGCGGCAAGCGGGTGGCGTTCCTGGCGCGGCATGGCGCCGGGCACCGGCTGAACCCCAGCGAGCTGAATTACCGCGCCAACATTTTCGGGATGAAGCTGCTCGGCGTCGAGTGGATCGTCTCGGCGAGCGCGGTGGGCAGCCTGCAGGAGAAGTACGCGCCAACGGACCTCGTCTTCCCCGATCAGTTCATCGATCGCACGCGCGGCCGCATCAGCACCTTCTTCACCAACGGCATCGTGGCGCACGTCGGCTTCGCGCATCCGCTGTCGGAACACCTCGCCGGGCTGGCCGCCCAGTGCGCCACCGAGGCTGGCGCGCGCGCGCACCGCGGCGGCACCTACGTGTGCATGGAAGGCCCGCAGTTCTCGACGCTGGCCGAATCGAATCTCTACCGGTCATGGGGCGGCGATGTGATCGGCATGACCAACCTGCAGGAGGCCAAGCTCGCGCGCGAGGCCGAGATCGCCTACGCGACCATGGCGCTCGTGACCGATTACGACTGCTGGCATCCCGAGCATGATGCGGTGACCATCGATCTGATCATCGGCTACCTCACCGCCAACGTGAAGATGGCGCAGGCCGTGATTGCCAAGGTCGTCGAGAAGCTCGACGTGAATCACCGCGACCCGGCGCACCACGCGCTGCGCAGCGCCATCCTCACGCACACAGACGCGATCCCTGAGAATATCAAACGCGATCTTGCTCCGATTATCGGCAAGTACGTGAAATGACCGGCCAAGTCCCAAGTCCCAAGCCCCAAGTCCCTTATGAAACTGATCGTTACCGGCTCGATCGCCTACGACTACCTGATGTCCTTTCCCGGCAAGTTCACCGAGCACTTCCTGCCGGAGCACATGCACCGCCTGTCGTTGAGCTTTCTCGTGGACACGATGGACAAGCGCCGCGGCGGCTGCGGCCCGAATATCGCCTACACGATTGCGTTGCTGGGCGAGCGCCCGTACCTGATGGCCACGGCCGGGCAGGATTTCCCGGAGTACCGCGCGTGGATGGACGCGGTGAACATCGACACCTCGCTGGTCAGGATGATCGACGGCAAGTTCTGCGCGTCGTTTTTCTGCAGCACCGACGAGCACAGCAACCAGATCGCGTCGTTCTACACCGGCGCGATGGCGAACGCGGGCGAGCTGTCGATGCGAACCGTGCCGGGCATCAAGGATGCGCTGGTGATCGTGAGCCCGAACGACCCTGAGGGCATGGTGCAGTACGCCGAAGAGTGCGCGGCGATGGGCGTGAAATACATCTGGGATCCCGGCCAGCAGTGCGCGCGGATGGAGGGGTCGCAGCTGGCGAGCGGCGTGACCGGGGCGTTCATGGTGGTGGTCAACGATTACGAGATGGAGCTGCTGCGCCAGAAGACCGGGATGAGCGAAGCCGACGTATTGACACATGCGCCGCTGCTGGTGATCACCAAGGGCGAGAAGGGCTGCAGCATCCACACGAGAGACGGCGTGGAGGACGTTCCGGCGGTGGCGCCGGACCGCATCGCGGATCCCACCGGCGTGGGCGACGCCTTTCGCGGCGGCTTCATGAAAGGCCTGGCGATGGGCGCGCCGTACGGGGTGTGCGGCCGGCTCGGCAGCGTGGCGGCCACCTACGCCCTCGAGCACCTCGGCGGCACGTCCCATGCGTATACTTGGAGAGAGTTCACCGCTCGTTACGAGCAACATTTCGGAAAGCTGCAGGCGTAACCGATGATTCGTCCGATGTTTTTCGTTAGTGGGGCGGCGCTGGCCGTGGCGATTAGTGCCTCGTCCGTACAGGGGCAGGCGCCGACCAAGACCACCAACAGCGGCGTCTATACGGCAGAACAGGCCGAGCGCGGCAAGAAGGTGTTTGAAGCCAAGTGCACGGCGTGCCACGACACGGCGCGCTTCACCGGTGACATGTTCCTGGAGCCCTGGGACGGCAAGCAACTCAAGGACGTGTGGGATATCGCGAGCGGGACCATGCCCGAGGACAATCCGGGGAGCCTGCCGCAGCAGGAGTACGGCGACATCCTCGCCTATTTCCTCCACCTCAATGAGTTTCCGACCGGCGATACCGAGCTGCAAGGCAACGCCGCGGCGATGGCGACGATCAAGATCGAGAAGAAGAAGGTCGCTGCGGTTGCGCTGGCCAGCACCGACGCGCCAGCAAC
Organism: uncultured Acidobacterium sp.; assembly: GCA_964513235.1. Lineage (GTDB taxonomy): Bacteria > Acidobacteriota > Vicinamibacteria > Vicinamibacterales > UBA2999 > 12-FULL-67-14b. The sequence goes on along the minus strand of CAZEMI010000068.1, from coordinate 49,329 downwards.
GAAGTCGGTCAAGGCCGGCGTTTACACCGCTGAACAGGCCGACCGTGGCGTCGCGCTCTTCAAGACCAAGTGCGCGAGCTGTCACGCGCCGAATCGGTTTACCGACGACTTGTTCTATACGAGCTTCGCCGGCAAGCCGATGTGGGAAATGTTCGACGTGGTCAGCGACACGATGCCGGAAGACGATCCGGGCGGGATGAAGCCTGAAGAATACGCGGACGTGATTGCCTACCTGCTCAAGCTGAACGGGTTTCCGACGGGGCAGACGGATCTGCCCACGTCGAAAGAAGCGCTCAGTTTGATTCTTATGGAGAAGCCGTAGCCTTGCCCCGCCTCCGGCAGGGCGCTTAGCTCTCTGACGTCGTCGGGTCGATCATCGTGCGGATCCGCGACACGCGATTCGCGGGGAAGCCGCCCTGCGTCGCGTGCTCGCGGACCGTCTTCTCATCCGGGGCAATGTAGACACAGTAGATCTTGTCGTCGGTGACGTAACTCTGCAGCCACTGGATCTGTGGCCCGATGTTCTTGATCACGCCGCAGGACTTCTGCGAAATCGCCTGCAACTCAGCTGGTGAGAGCTTGCCGGCGCCCGGCAGCTCCCGTTCGATCACGAATTTAGGCATATCAGTGTCTCCGCAAGGGCCTGCCTTGCCGAAGCAGGCGAAGAGCTTGTCTCGGCGTAGCCGAAAGGCGTCGGCGGACGGGAGGATACCTTACTTGCTGCAGGGTGGTCGAGCCTCGGGCGGGGGAGCGAACTCGAGCGGGACGGATGAGGCGTGCCGGAGATCCTCGTCGCCGATGGCGCCGTTATCGCGCATGCGGGTAAGAAGCTGGTTGCGCATCGACACCGCAGTCTTCGGGTGGCACCAGGGATCGTCGCCGATCTCGCCGAGTCGCGACGCGATGTAGGCGGCTTCGGATAACGTCAGGGCGGACGGCTTCTTGCCAAAGTACCTTGATGCGGCCATGGTGACGCCGCGCCATCCGAACCCAAACTGGCCGCGTGCCGCCAGGGTGTTGAGGAAGTCGTCCTTCGACCACGATCGCGTCATCCACACTGTGGTCGCAAGGTGGCTGTGGCCCCCTCGGAACGAATTGCGCACCACGCCGTGATCCTCGATGTGCAGCTTCGCGATGTACTCCACGCCGCTAAACCCCGGCATCACGTTCCGGCATTCGCGCATCCGTTCATTGTCATTGTTGCCGGGCGCCCGCGCGAGACACGCGAAAAGCTGAGCCATGGTTATGGGGTTGATAGGACGGAGGTTGAGGGCGCCTCCGCCGTCGACGCGCGCCCAAAGCGCGTTGCGCAGCACGGCAGGTGGGGGCGTGCTGTCGGCCACCGGTCGCGGTGGTGCCAGCGCGAGGCCGAAGAAATAGATCGCGAACGGAAAGGCAACTGCACCGATGGCGCCGAGGGCGCCGAGCACCGCGACGACCTTGACGATCCGCCGCTCTTCCCGCCGCATGTCTGCTTTCTAACCTAACGCGGACAGCGATGCGCCGGCGGCGCTGCCGCAAGCTCGAACGGAGCCGAGCGCGCGGCGTGCCATGCCGCCTCGTCAATCACGCCATTCTCACGCATGCGGTCGAGGATTCGGTTGCGCATGCCGGTGGCCGCCTCCGTCTCGCACCACGGGTCGGTGCCCGGATCGCCGGCGCGTGAGGCGATCATCGCGGCTTGCGGCAGCGTCAGCCGAGCGGCCTCGCGGCCAAAGTAGCCGCGCGCCGCGGCGTCGACGCCGCGCCAGCCCTGCCCGAACTCACCACGCGCGGCCAGCGTGTCGAGCAGGCTCTCCTTGGTCCACGAACGCGTCAGCCACACCGCGGTGGCGAACTGGCTGATGCCCATCCGGAACGACCGCGCTTCGAGCTGATGATCGCGCATGTGCAGGTCCGACAGGTAGTCGACGGCTGGTATCGCCGGCAGCTGCTTCAGGCACTCGGTGCGGCGCTCGACGCGGAGTTTGGGATCGTCCTGGCGCGCCGCGAGGGCTCGGCACACGCGGTGCTGGACGAAGTTGATGGGATTGACGGGACGAAGCTCGGTGGCCGGCCCGCCATCGGCCCGGGCCCAGATCGCTTCTCTCAATAGGGCCGGCGCGGGCCTGGCCTCAGGGACGGGGCGGGGCGGCGCCAGCCACAAGCCGAGAAAGTAGACCGACGGCATGAAGAGGACGGCGCCAATGACCCCAGCCACCAGCACGAAGACCATGGTCCGCCGCTCCTCCAGCCGCATTCATGCTTTATATCACAAAGTGCTTCACGGAATACCAGCTGCGACCCGGGCGCGGGCGGCGGCGGTGATGCGGGCGTATTTCGCCTGCATCAGGTTCCATTCCGTCTGCAGCAGCCGGACCTGCACGTCGTTGAGCTCGGCCGACGTGATCACGCCGTTCTCGTACGACACCTGCGCGATCGCCACGCTCTCGCGCGCCAGCTCCAGCGCCTTCTCCTGGGTGGCCACCACTTCCGCGGACGATTCGAGCGCCGTCCAGGCGGATTCGAGCTCGAGCCGCGCGTGGTCGGTGGCGTCGCGCAGGCCGTGCTCGGCCTGCCGCATCTGCGATTCCGCGGCGCTCCGCCGCGCCCTGGCGCCGGGCGCCGAGAACAGCGGCACGTTCAGCGCGATGCCGAACGCGTAGCTCTGGTTGTCGCGCGCCAGGAGCGAGCCGACCGAATCCTGCTGGTACTGCATGTTGCCCGTGAACGCGAGGTTCGGCTTCCACTCGCTGTGCGCGAGGTTCGACGCGTACTCCGCCATTTCACGACGGGCGGTGAACGCCAGCAAGTCGGGCCGCTGCGGGAGCCGCGTGTCGAGCTCCTCGCGCGCATGACCGATCACCGGCTCGTCGAGCGACCCTGCGAGCTCGAGCGGCTGCGACTGCGGCAGCGACAGCACGCCGCGCAGCGCCTGCATCGCGGTGTCGACCTGCGCCTTCGCCTGAATCCGACGCGCCTTCGCGTTGGCGAGCTCGACCTCCGCCTGCAGCACGTCAAGCCGCGCCACCGTGCCGGACTCGAAGCGCACCTTCGCCAACTCGAGTTGTTTCTCGGAGATGCGAATCTGTTCCTCGGCCACCGCGACCCCGCGCTTGTTCATCAGCGCAGCGTAAAACGTCTCGACGACGCGATATTCGATTTCCTGCCGCGTGCGGTCGAGCTCGAGCTTCGACGCATCGAGCGACGCGGTGGTGATGCCATAGGCGTTGTGCAATCGGCCGCCGGTGTAGATCGGCTGATTCACGAACAGCTGCAGGCTGTTCTTTTGCGCGAACCCGGCCTGGAACGTCTGTTCCTCCGGTCCGAACACACCAGCCGGTATCTTGATCACCGGAAAGCGCTGCGACGGCGTGAAGTTGTAGCCCAGGTTCACCTGCGGCAGGAAGTTGGTCTTCGACTCCTGCACGCGGGCCTGGGTTTCCACGACGCGCTCCTTCGCAACCTTCAACCCTGCGTTGTTGGACAGCGCCCGTTCCAGCGCCTGGTTGAACGTCAACGTGAGAGTGGCGTCAGCAGCCTGCCGCGCCGACTTGTCCACCGTAGCCTTGGCGGAGGTGGAAGCCTTCGCGGAGCTGGGAAGCGAAGGCGAAGGCTGGGCGAATGCAGTGGTGGCGGAGATCAGCCAGCCAAGCACCGCGACCAACAGCACGACGCCGGTCACGCGCACCGCTTGCGGCACGCGGACGCCGGAGGCGCGCCATGCCTTCACGCGCTCGAGGGTTCGTGCCAGCAGCAGGTAGGCCACCGGCACGACGATCAGCGTGAGCATGGTCGACGTGATCAGGCCGCCGATGGTGGCAATCGAGATCGGCGAGCGGAACTCGCTGCCCTCGCCGCGGCCCATCGCCGACGGCAGCATGCCGAGAATCATCGCGATGGTCGTCATCAGGATCGGCCGCAGGCGCACCGGCCCGGCCTTCAGGATCGCGTCGCGCGTGCTGAAACCCTCGCGCACGTACTGATTGGTCAGGTCGACAAGCAGAATCGCGTTCTTCGTGACGAGGCCCATCAGCATGACCACGCCGATCATGGCGGGCATGCCGAGGTTCTTCCCGGTCAGCAGGATCGCCAGCAGCGCGCCGACCAGCGCGAGCGGCAGCGAAATCATGATCAGGAACGGCTCGAGGAACGACTCGAACTGCGACGCCAGCACGATGTAGATGAACGCCGTGGCCAACAGCAGCGCGAGCCCCATCGCCGCCGCCGATTCCTGCATCATCTCGACGTCGCCGGCAAAGCCCCACTCGAAGTTCGGCGGCATGGCGATGCTCTGCATCACCGTGCCGACATCGGCGGTGACCTCACCGAGCGATCGATCCGACAGCTCGATGTTGATCTTCGCCTGGCGGCGGCGCGCCTCACGCTCGATTGCCGCCGGGCCCACTTCGGGTTCCAGCCGGACGATGTCGCGGGCCCGTACCACCGACCCGGTGGGCGAGTAGAGCGGCGTGCGCGCGATGGCCGCGAAGTCGTTGCGGAACTCTGGCGCCAGGCGGACCCGAATGTCGTACTCCTTGTCGTGCTCGCGCAGGCGCGTCGGCACGATGCCTTCGACCATGCCGCGCAGCTGCAGGGCCACCGAGCCGACGTCGAAGCCCAGGTCGGCGGCCAGCTCGCGATTCACGTCGGCGACCATTTCGGGCTGGCCGGTCTCGAGCGTGCTGTCGACGTCAACCGCGCCCGGCACCGCGCGGACCTTCTGCACCACCTCTTCGTTCAGGCGCTGCAGTTCGGCCATGTCGTCGCCGCGCAGGAACACGCTGAGCGGCGCCTGCGTCGGCGCACCCTGCATGAACTCGGGATCGGCCACGGTCATCTTGAGCAGCGGGATCTGCTTGAGCCGTTCCCGGATGTCGACCTTGAGCTCGGCGAGACCGCGCTCGCGCTCGTGCTTCTTGCCGGCCTTGACGCGCAGCGACGCCTTGAGCGGGCTGCCCTCGAAGCCCACCGTGGAGAAGATCTGCCGGACTTCGGGCATCGCCGTCACCACTGTCTCGACCTCCGCCACGTGCGCCACCGTCTGCTCGAAGGCGGTGCCGGCCGGCACCTCGATGTTCACCGCAAACTCGCCGCGATCTTCCTGCGGCACGAACTCGGTGCCGATCACCGACAGCGTCGACATGCTGGTGACGAACACCACGGCCGCGGTGGCCACGATCTTCCAGGGGTGCCCGATCGCCCATTCCAGCAGGCGGTGATAGCGGCGATCGAGGCGATCGTAGAAACCGCCGACCCGCTCGAGGAAACGTCCGGTGCGAGTCCGCATCCGCTCTTCGAGCGGGATGAACCGCACGAATCGCGACGACAGCATCGGGTCGAGCGTGAACGCCACCAGCAGCGAGATCGAGACCGCGAACGCGATGGTCAGCGCGAACGACTTGAAGAACTGGCCGACGATGCCGGTCATGAAGCCGACCGGGAGGAACACCGCCAGGATCGTGAAGGTCGTGGCCATGACGGCCAGCCCGATTTCGGAAGTGCCGTTGCGCGCCGCGGTGAACGGATCTTCACCGTGCTCCATGTGCCGGTAGATGTTCTCGCGCACCACCACCGCGTCGTCGATCAGGATGCCGATCACGAGCGACAGTGCCATCAGCGTCATCATGTTGATGGTGAAGCCGATCGCGTACATGAAGAAGAACGTCGCGATCACCGACGTCGGCAGCGCCAGCGCGGTAATGGCCGTCGAGCGCCAGTCGCGCATGAACACGAACACGACCAAAACCGCCATGATGCCGCCGAAAATAATATGAGCGCGAACGTCCGTGACGTTCTCCATGATGGCTTCCGCGTCGGTATGCACCGTCTTGATCTGCAGCTGCGGGAAGCTCGGCGCGGCCTTGGCCAGCGCCGCATCGATCTTGCGCTGCACTTCGACGGTGTTGGCGCCCGACTGTTTGCGGACCGAGAACGACACCGCGTCCTCGCCGTTCAAACGGGTCGTCGACGTGCGGTCCTGGTAGCCGTCCACCACCGTGCCGACGTCCCTGACGCGCACGGTCGAGCCGCCGCTCGAGCGGAGAATCACGTTCTCGATTTCCGACGCCGTTTCGTATTGCCCTTGAGTGCGCAGCGACACCGCCGTGCCGTCGCGGCGGACCTGCCCACCGGGCACGTCCAGGTTGTCGGCGGCGAGTTTCGCTGCGACCTCGGTGAGTGGGAGATTCAACGCTTCGAGGCGCCGCGGGTCGAGGTTGACCTGCAGCTCGCGCACCTGGCCGCCGTTGACTTCGATGGCGGCCACGCCGTCGATCTGGCCAAGGAGCGGTTTGAGATCGTCCTCCACCATCCGGCGCGTTACGTCGGACGGCAGCGTCGCCGAGCCGACGGCATAGGTGGCAATTGGCAGGGCCGACACGTCGAACCGGTTGATGGTCGGGTCTTTGATCTGCTCGGGCAGCCTGGCTCGAATGGCCGCGACCTTCTCACGCACTTCGGCCGTGGCGGCCTGCGGATCGATCTCGAGCCGCAGCTCGATGCCGACCATCGACAGGCCCTCGGTGGAGGTCGAGATGACGCGCTTGACGCCGTTGATGCCGGCGACCGCGTCCTCGATGGGCCGCGTGACGAGCGTCTCGACTTCTTCGGGACCGGCGCCGGGGTACGGCACGATCACGTTCACGAAGGGAAAGTTGACCTCCGGAAAGAGGTCGATGCCCAGACGTCCCAGCGACACGATGCCCAGCACCATGAAGCTGACGATCACCATCGTCGCGAAGACGGGCCGTTTGATGGAGGTATCAGAGATCCACATGACTAGTTCGCAGTTGACAGTTGACGGTTGACAGTTGAGTTGCGCAGGTGATCAGTCGACAGTTATCGGGACTCGATACCGCGAACTGTTGCACCCGACGCGAGCTGGCGACGTGCGTCGGCCAGCACAAGATCACCGGCGGACAGGCCGCTGACGATTTGCACGCGTGACCCATCGGTAAGGCCTTCGGTCACTTCGACCGTCGACACCGTGCTGCCGTCCACTTTCTGTACGACCCGCTTGCCTTCCCTGGTCGTGACCGCTTCTTTCGGCACGAGCAGCGCATTGGTCCTGGTCGCCTCGATGATGCGGGCCGTCGCGTACATGCCCGACAGCAGCGCCCGCGCTTCATTGGGTACGCGCACGTCGATCTTGAAGTGGCGGTTGCGTTCGTCGACCTCCGGCGCAATGGCGGCGAGCCGGCCGAGGAAGGTATCCCCCGGTTTGGCCTGCACTTCCACGAGCGCCTTCATGCCCACGCGCAGCCGGCCCGCGTCGAGCTCCGACACGCCGGCTTCGAGCTTCATCTGCCGCAGATCGGCCACCACCACGATGGGCAGCTCGCCGGGAATGGCGCCGGCGTCGTAGTTGCGCTCCACCACGAAGCCCGTGACGGGCGAGGTGACGGTGACGTTGCGCTGCACTTCGCGCGCGCGCCGCAGCGCCGCATTGGCCTGCGCCAGGTTGGCGGTGGCGAGATCGCGCTGCGCGACCGCGGCCCGGTGCGCGGTGTCGGCGCCCTCGAGGCGCTGGCGGGGCAGCGCGCCCTTTTCGAACAGGTTCTTCGCCCGATCGTGCTCGAGCACCGCGTTCGCGAGTGCCGCCTCACTGTTGTCGAGCGACGCCTTCGCCACAGCGACGGCCGCCACCGAGGCATCCACCTGCGCATCGATCTCGCGGCGATCCAGTGTCGCAATGGTCTGGCCCATCGTCACCGCGTCGCCGATATCGACCAGCACTTGTTCAAGCGTGCCCGGCAGCTTTGGCTTTACCGCCACGCGGCTGCGCGGCGTCAGCGTCCCGGAGATCTCGAGCGACGCTTCGATCGCGCCGACCGAGGCTTTCACCACCGGCACATCGATCACGGGCGCCACGGCCGCCGTGGTCTCGGGCGCCGCTTCCGCGGTCGTCGACGAGGCGCCGCAGCCGGCGGCGACGAGCGACGAGCCAAGAATAAGAACCGTACCTAAAATGAACTGGGAACGATGACGATCACGACTCATGACGCCGCACTCCGGCGGGAACTGGCGCTCCCGCGATACCTTCATCATCCCTCGACAGGCTCGGGATGACCCTGAGCAAAGTCGAAGGGTCAGCACACTTGCACGAGACGAACGAGGTGTGAACGCCGGCCTGCAATCCGGCGATGGTGGCGTTGAGCACGTCGCGCGCGAGCGCGTCGTAGTCCTCGCCGGTGGCGAGACGATGGCGAATACCGACGATGCCGGGTCCGATCAGCGCCGCCCACAACATGTGCATGGCGACGTTGGGGTTCAGGGTCTTGGGAAACGCGCCCGCGTCGATGGCCGTTTGAATGGCGTCCACCGCGTTGGCGAGCATGCCCTGCAGGAACTCGAAGCCTTCCCACTGCTGCGTGATCCGGGGCACCGAGCGATCGACGAACATCAGCTCGAAGTACGCGGGCTCGTCCTGCGAGAATTGGTAGAAGGCCCACCAGCAGCCGCGGACGTTTTCCAGCGGGTCATCGGTGGTCATCGCGCCTCGCACCCTGGCGTCGAGGCGATGGAAGCCTTCTTCGGCAAGAGCAAGGAAGATGTCGTCTTTGCTGGCGAAGTAGCTATAGATCGCGGCGGGGCTGTACTCGATGCGTTCGGCGATCTTGCGGATCGACACGCTCTGGTAGCCTTCGGCGACGAACAGGTCTCGGGCAGCGCTGAGAATGGAGGCCGTGACGGCCTGGCGTTCGCGGTCCTGGCGTTCTTTAGTTCCCATGCGTTGGCAAGAATGATGGTTGGGATAAACAGTGTTCAGACTTCAAATGGTGTTAGACGACGGGGGTATTTGGCAAGTTCCCTTTTTCACAAGCTGGCGTTGAATCTCGTAACTTATTGATATAGATGGACTTATTACTTATATTCGTTTTTGCGGCTGGGAGCGTGATCTGCCACCAGCTGCCCGAGCGGTCGTTTTTCCTCGACGGCCGGCAGCTCCCGGTATGCGCGCGCTGCACCGGCCTTTACTTGAGCGGCGCGGCCGGGCTGGCGGCGTGGCTGGCGGTCAAATTGCTCCGCCACTGGCGCCCGCAGACCCTGCCGCCCGCCTCTGCTCCGCGGAACACGTCTGGCGGAGCGACGGCGGGGCAAGCCCGGTGGGCCATGGCGCTCCTGCTGATCGCGGCCGCGCCGACGGTGGTGTCGTACCTGACCGGCGTGCTCGGTGTGTGGGATGGATCGAACCTCACGCGCGCGGTGCTGGCCGTGCCGCTTGGGGTGGTGGCCGGCGCCGTGGTCGCGGCCGTCGCCACAAAAGACCTGAGGTAAACTCGCGTCGTGCCTCCCGCGCTCGTGTGTGTGGTGTCGTGGCTGGTGCCCGGCGCCGGTCATCTCGTGCTGAGGCGGCGGCAACAGGCCATCGTCTTTTTTTGCGCACTTATCGCAATGTTTGCGATCGGCCTCGCGCTCCACGGACGGCTCGCCGCGTTCGACTTCTCGGATCCGCTCGTCGGCCTCGCCGCGGTCGCCAATCTCGGCATGGGGATTCCCTATTTCATCGCGCGCGCCATGGATCTCGGCCAGGGCATCGTGACCGCGGCGTCCTACGAGTACGGCAACACCTTTTTGATCGTCGCGGGGCTGCTCAATATGCTGGTGGCGATTGATGCGTATGACGTGCGCGTGGGCCGCAAGTAGATGACCAGCCATTTCGGCCTGATGCTCGTGTTCGCGTTGTTCGTCTCGGTGATCTTCGCGACGATCACGAAGGACACGGCGAGGGAGCAAGCCCTGCTCGGCGCGAAGATGTTCGGGATGTTTGTTGCCGCGGCGATCGTGCTCGGCTGGGTCCTGCGCCTCTTTCCCCTGTGATCAGCCTCTGGCTGCCGGTCGCGCTCTATATGGCGGCGATCTACTACGGCGCGACGCTGCCGGTGGTGCCGGCGCCAATCGGGTATTGGCTGTCCGACACGCTGCTGCACGCGGGCGGCTACGTGGTGCTGGCGCTGCTCACGCTGCGCGCCACCGCGAACGGCCGCTGGGCCGGACTGACCCGCACGGCGCTCGTGACCGCGTTGGTCATTTCAATAGCGCATGGTCTGACGGTGGAATGGATCCAGATGTATGTGCCCACGCGTTTCGCCGAGTGGCGGGACGTCTGGAACGACGCGGCAGGCACGGCGTTGGGCCTCGGCGCCGCATGGGCGTGGGGTACAATGAGACGGAAGTCGCATGACCTTTGACAACCTCCTGATCGAACGTGACGACGCGGTCGCGATCGTGACCCTGAACCGCCCCAAAGTCCTCAATGCCCTGAACGGCCAGACGCTCACCGAGCTGGCCAGCGCCATGGCGTCGTTCAAGAACGACGCGGCCGTGCGCGTGGTGGTGCTGACCGGCGCGGGCGAGAAGTCTTTTGTGGCCGGCGCCGACATCAACGAGCTGGCGGCGTTGTCGCCGGTGGCCGGAAAAGAGCACGCCCGTCATGGGCAGCAGATCTTCGACGCGATCGAACAGCTCGGCAAGCCCGTCATCGCGGCGATCAACGGCTTCGCGCTCGGCGGCGGCTGCGAGCTCGCCATGGCGTGCACGCTGCGCATGGCCGCGAACACCGCGAGATTCGGCCAGCCCGAGATCAACCTGGGCCTCATTCCGGGTTACGCCGGCACCCAGCGGTTGCCGCGCCTGGTGGGGAAGGGCGTGGCGCTCGAGATCCTGCTGACCGGCGACATGATCACCGCGCAGCGCGCCTACGAGATTGGTCTCGTCAATCGCGTGGTCCCGGCGGCCGAGCTGATGGCGGAAGCGAAGAAGCTGGCGCACACGCTGGCCGCCAAGGCGCCGCTCGCGGTCCGCTACATCCTCGACGCCGTGCATCAGGGGCTTGATACGCCATTTGCGCAGGGCCAGTACCTGGAGACGGCGCTGTTTGGCACCATCGCCTCTTCCGAAGACATGCGCGAAGGCACGCAGGCCTTTCTCGAAAAGCGCAAGGCTGCCTGGCAAGGCAAGTAATGCGGGTGGCCATTGTCGTCGCCCGCTTCAACGATTTCGTGACCGAGCGCCTGCTCGAGGGGGCGCGCGCCGCGCTGGCCGACGCCGGCCTGACCGCGAGCGACATCGAGGTGCTGCACGTGCCGGGCGCATTCGAGATTCCCATGGCCGCGCAGCGCGTGGCCGAGGCCGGCAAGGTCGCCGCGGTGGTGTGCCTGGGCTGCCTGATTCGAGGGGCCACGCCGCATTTCGAATACATCGCCGCCGCGTGCGCGCACGGCATCACCGCCGCGGCGGCGAGCACGGGCGTGCCAATGTCGTTCGGCGTGCTGACCACCAATTCGGCGGAGGAAGCACTGGAGCGCGCGGCGCCCGGGCCCGCGAACAAGGGGCGCGAAGCCGCCGAGGCGGCGCTCGAAATGGCCCGGCTGTTTGCGCGGTTGCCTGATGGGCGCTGACACGCTCCGCGGACACGGAGGCGGAGACCGAGAACACGGAGAGCGATGGGCCAGCCGTCACCGCGCCCGCGCGGCGGCGCTGCAGGCGTTGTATGAATGCGAGATCGGCGGCCTGACGCCCCAGCAGGCGCTCGGCGTGCTGCATCACGCGGGCCCGCCGGAAGTGGACGATCCCGGGGAAGGCGAGCATGGCTTCGTCGTCTCGTTGGTGAGAGGCGCCATGCAGAACCGCGACGGCCTCGATGAACGCATCGGCGACGCCGCCAGGAACTGGCGCGTCGAGCGGATGGCGGTGCTCGATCGTCTCGTGATGCGCCTCGCGGTGGAGGAGTTGCTGTCGCACCGTGAGAGCCCGCCGCGCGTGGTGATCAGCGAGGCCATCGAGCTGGCCCGCGCCTACAGCGGCGAAGACGCCGCCAGGTTCGTGAATGGCGTCCTCGACGGGGTGTATCGCCGGCTCAAGGATGAAGGCCTGGTGGCCGATTGATGATTGATTGAGATTGCACTGATGAGTGGCGAAGTCGTCCAGACGGAACAACGCAAGGCCAACCTCGAGGGGATCACCCGCCTCGGTTTTGCCGCGTACCCGCACACGTTCGACACCACGCATACGGTGACGCAACTGGTCGAGGCCCATTGGGCGAAGACCGCCGCGGAGCTCGAGGCCCCGAAGGTCGAGACCGTCACCGCCGGACGCGTGGTCGGCATTCGCAGCTTCGGCAAGGCCGGCTTCCTGGTGATATCGGATGGCCGCTCGCGCCTCCAGGTCTACGTCCGGCAGGATGCGCTGAGCGAACGCGATTACCAGCTCTCGAAGCTGCTCGATGTCGGCGATCACATCGGCGTCACCGGCCATCTGTTCAGGACCAAGACCGACGAGCTGTCGATCTGGGCGTCGGCGCTGGAATTTCTCGCCAAGTGTTTCCTGCCGCTGCCCGAGAAATGGCATGGCCTGCAGGACGTGGAGATCCGTTACCGGCAGCGGTATCTCGATCTGGTGGTCAATCCGGAGGTGCGCAAGGTCTTTGAGATCCGCACGCGCGCCATCGCTGCGATCCGGGATTTCCTGACCGACAACGGCTTCCTCGAAGTCGAGACGCCGATGATGCAGCCGATCGCCGGCGGCGCGCTGGCGCGCCCGTTCGTGACGCAACACAACGCGCTCGACATGCGGTTGTATCTGCGCATTGCCCCGGAGCTGTATCTCAAGCGGCTCACCGTGGGCGGCATCGAGCGCGTCTTCGAGATCAACCGCAACTTCCGCAATGAGGGCATCTCCACCCAGCACAATCCCGAGTTCACGATGCTCGAGTTCTACTGGGCTTACGTGGACTATCACCGGTTGATGGCGTTCACCGAGGAGCTGTTGACGACGGTGGCGCGGCAGGTGGTTGGGACCACCGAATTGCCTTTCGGCGAGCACACCATCACCATGAACGCGCCGTTCAAGCGCCTGTCGCTGCGTCATGCCGCCGCGGAGGCCGCCTCGACGCGGCTGGGGGTGCCGGTGACGGTCGACGAGCTGCGCAGCCTTGACAGTGCCATCGCGATCGCGCGCCGGCTCGGCGTCGAGATTCCGAAGGGCGGCGGCGCCGGCAAGGTGGCCAGCGCCATCTTCGAGGCGCTCTGGGAAGAGCACTTGATCCAGCCGACCTTCGTCTACGACTTCCCGACGGAAGTATCGCCGTTGTCGAAACAGCGCGCGGATGATCCCGACACGGTGGAGCGGTTCGAGCTCTACATCGGCGGCTTCGAAGTGGCCAATGCCTTCAGCGAGCTCAACGATCCCGTCGAGCAGCGCCGGCGTTTCGACGAGCAACTGGCCAGCCGCGCCGCCGGCGACCAGGAGGCGCACGTCATGGACGAGGATTACGTGCGGGCGCTCGAGTATGGCATGCCGCCGGCCGGCGGGGAAGGCATCGGCCTCGACCGGTTCGTGATGCTGCTCACCAACTCGCCGTCGATTCGCGACGTGATCCTCTTCCCGCTGATGCGCCCGAAGGGCGACCAGGCCTAGAAAACTTGACTCCCCAGAATTCCAACCGCATGAGTCAAGTTTTCTCGCCCCGCGGAGCGGGGCCAAACGATACTGCCGCTAGCGAGGCGGAGCCACATGCCCGTTGGTCCGAGGCGGAGCCTCGCTAGCATGCCGTTCGAGCTGCAGGTCGCGCTTCGCTATCTGTTAGCCAAACGCCGGCAGGTCTTCATCTCGGTGATTTCGCTCGTCTCGACGCTCGGCGTCACCGTCGGCGTGATGGCGCTGATCGTCGCGCTCGCGCTCATGACGGGCCTCCAAGGCGAGCTGCAGGATCGCATTCTCGGCTCCTCGGCGCATGTCTTCGTGTTCAAGACCAAAGGCATCGACGACTACCACGCCGAGGTCGCGAAGATTCGCGCGATCGCCGGCGTGATCGGCGCGGCGCCGGCGGTGATGGGCAAGGCGATGATCACCGGCCCGTCGACGCACGGTTTCCTCCAGGTGAAGGGCATCGATCCCGAGCTCGAGCCGTCGGTTAGCGAGATCCCCAGCGTGTTGACCGACGGATCGTTGACGCAGCTGGCGCCGGCCACCGAGGACGACCTGCCGGGCATCGTGCTCGGCAAGGACCTCGCGGGGCAAATCGGCGCGATGGTCGGCGACACCGTGACGCTGCTCATCCCGCAAGGCACGCTGACGCCAATGGGCGTGATGCCGCGCCAGCGCCGTTTCCAGGTGGTCGGCACGTTCCGGGTCGGCCTCTACGACGTGGACTCGTCGACCGGCCTGCTCGGGCTCGAGCCGGGCATGCTCGTCGCCGGCACGGATCGCGTCGACCACATCGAGGTGAAACTGGCGAACGCCTACGACGCGCCGCGGGTGGCCGAACAGATCGCCGTCGAGTTCGGGCCCGAGTATGTGACCCAGGACTGGACCGACATCAACCAGGAGTTGTACTCCGCGCTGATGCTCGAGAAGATCGGCATGGGGATCGGCATCGGCTTGATCGTGATGGTCGCGGCGCTCAACATCATCGCCTCGTTGATCCTGCTGGTGATGGAGAAGACGCGCGACATCGCGATCCTGAAGACCATGGGCGCCTCGAAGAAGAGCATCATGCTCGTCTTCCTGTTGCAGGGCACCATCATCGGCGTGATCGGGACGGTGGTCGGCGCCCTCAGCGGCGTCGTCCTTGCGACCGTGCTCGATCGCTATCGCCTGATCACGATCCCGAGCGACGTCTACCAGGTCAGTTATCTGCCCTTCCGGGTGCTGCCCGGCGACGTGGTCACGGTGATCATCGGGGCGGTCGTGGTGTGCTTCCTCGCCACGCTCTATCCGTCGCGCCAGGCGGCGCGGCTGGATCCCGCGCAAGCCCTGCGGTACGAGTAGCGATGCCCTTCGTCACCGTTCGCGGGCTCAACAAGTTCTACGCGACGGGCGAGACTCGGCTCCACGTGCTGCGCGATCTCGACCTGACCGTCGAGCACGGCGAGATGGTGGCGATCATGGGCGCGTCGGGAGTGGGGAAGAGCACGCTGTTACACGTGCTGGGCGGCCTCGACACCATCGACAGCGGCGAGGTCCGCGTCGGCGAGCACGACATTGCGTCGATGAACGACGACGCGCGGGTGACGTTCCGCAACCGGCAGATCGGCTTCGTCTTCCAGTTTCATCACTTACTGCCGGAGTTCACGGCGATCGAGAACGCGATGATGCCGCTGCGCATTGCCCGCGTGTCGGTGGCGGAGGCGCGGCCAAAGGCGGACGCCCTGCTGAGACGCGTCGGCCTGGGCGACCGGCTCGAGCATCGTCCCGGGATGTTGTCCGGAGGCGAGCAGCAACGCGTGGCCGTGTCGCGCGCGCTCGTGATGCAACCCTCGCTGCTGCTGGCCGACGAGCCGACCGGGGATCTCGACGAGGCGACCGCGGATGCCCTGCACCAGCTATTGCGGGACATGCACGGCGAGTTCGGCCTCACCGCCATCATTGCCACCCACAACCCACGGCTGGCGGCTCAGTGTGATCGAACGATGCGACTGGAAGGCGGAAAACTGTCGTTAAAGTCCTAGATTGGCTGATCAGTTTACGTGTGCTGTTCCATTACGACCAATCCTAGTAACTTATGGTTGGTCCTGTGTTGATATTCAAGACCACTCCACAGGAGAGCAAAAAAAACGCGGGGACGGTGTATGCGACCGCCCCCGCGACGGGGTGGAGAACAACTGGTGGCGCGGCTACCAGCGGACCATCGCGCCGAGTCCGTACATGCGTCCCTGCATGATGCTGTTGGGACGGAGAAACGCGGCCGACAACACGTTGGTCGTGATGTAGCTGATGATCGCGTCGGAGTTATTGACGTTGAAGACCTCGAAGGTCGGAAGGAACGTGAACCGGCCGGCGCGGAATGTCCGCGAGACCTTGAAATCGAGCTGCGTAATGCGCTCCACCTGGGTGGCGCGGATCGGCTCGAGGTTATACGTCATCGACGGCTGGCCGAAGACCGCGCTGGGCATGATGACCTGGCCGGCCGGGCACGGCGCCGGGCAGTTGGCCGGGTAGCGCGTGCTGCCCCGCGTGACGGTCATCACGCGCGAGCTGCTGGGGCCGTAATTGCTCTGGAACGCCATGCTGACGTTGACGCCGAAGCCGATCTCCCTGGTCCCAAACAGCTTCCAGCTCGGACGGTACGGGATGTCGAGCTGGAACTCGTCGCAGAGGCCTTGGCCGTTCATGGCCGATGCCGTTGTCGACGGGTAGTTCGGATTGTCGGGTGAGGTGCAGTTCTTGAAGCGCTCGCGCTCGATCGCCACGCCACCGCGCACCTGGCCGCCGCCCGGAAGGCGCCAGCTGCTTTCGAAGTTGAACGCCTCGTAGGTGTTCTTGCGCTCCGGATCGTAGGTGTCGAGGTTCCGGGTCGGCCGAGACTCCCGGGTGCGCGCGTACACTTCGAAGGGCTGGCCCGTGAGCGGGTTGTACCAGGTGTACGGCGTGTAGTCAGCGTTCGTAAACGACTGGTTGATCGTCGTCGTCAGGTTGTGGAAGGTGCCCTTCCACCACGATCCGCTCACCGACAGGCCCGTGACCAACTCGTGCTGCACCTCGAGACCCGACTCCAGGTTCCAGGTGCGTGGGTACTTGCCGTATTCGTTGAGCGCCGCAATCCCGTAGTTGGAGGCCAACCCGGTGAACGAGATCTCACACGCCGCGCTTGGATAGCCGGTGCAGCGCAACGTCCCGTCGGCGATGTCGTTGCCGTTGACGTCGTTCCACGGCAGCGTCGCGGTCTGATTGAGCAGAGGGTTGTAGGCCGCGGCAATCCCAGTCGTGCGCGACAGGTTGTAGCGGTTGAGCGAGTACTTGATCGCGGTGCGCCCGTTGCCCATGAGATCGTAGACCAGGGCCATGCGCGGCGCGAAGTCATTCCAGGCCGGCACGTCCTTGATCTCGTCGAATTGCCTCGCCGGCGCAAATCGGCCTGCGGGAGAGTCGCCCGCCAGCACCTGGGCGTTGAGCGTCTCCCACCGCACTCCAACATTGGCGGTGAGCCGATTGATCCGCCACGAATCCTGAACGTAAATGCCAAGATCCCGGTTCAGGCGCTCGCCGTAGACCAGCGGGGTGTTGCGGATGAGCACGCTCGACGGCACGCTCCACCGCTCGCCGGTGCGGCTGCTGCGGTATTGCTGGATCAAGTCGGCATTGGCTTGCCGCGTGTGGATAAACTCCCCCTGCCGGTTGGTCGCACCGACCTTGAACGTGTGGTCACCTTTCACGTAAGTGGCCGCCGCGTTCCAATACACCGCCACCGGGCTTTCCGTCGTGTTGGTCGGGCCGGCCTGGGTGTAGCCGCCGAGGTCGAGCTCGTTTTTGGCGGCGGTCGCAAACCATTCAGCCGAACCGCGCGGCTTTTCGATGCCTTCCTGGTACTCGTTGGTGTAGTACTCGGTGTTGTTCGAGAACCCGGCCTCGAGAAACAGCGAGCTGGTCACCGGCGAGGTCCACTTGATCGCCGTGGTGTGATACGCCGGCGAGTTCCACACTGTGGACGCGGTCTCCGGATCGTAGTTAGCCTGCATGTCGTGGCCGCGGTACTTGTCGATCTCGTCGAAGTAGCCGGAGATTTTGTTCCGCGGCGAGACCTGCCACGTGAGACGCGCCGTCCCGCTCTTGATGAACTGGTCGTCAATTCCCTGGCTGCCATCATCGAAAAAGGTGTTGGCGATGAAGTTGTTCACCGAGTAGTAGCGGGCCGAGCCGAAGATCCAGAGCTTGTCCTTCTTGATCGGGCCGCCGATGGAGAATGTGTAGTCGATGATGCGGTCGATGGCGTTGCCGGCGGTCAGCCCCTTGTCTTTGTGGCGATCGGTCAGATTGCTCGACTGCCAGGTGCCCGGCCGCGACGACAGCTTGAAATCGCCGCTCCAGCGATTGCCGCCCTCGCGCGGAATCATGTTCAACCGCACGCCGCCCGACGAGGTCTCGGCGCCGATGCCGCTCGTCTGGTAGCTCACTTCCGCATTCATGGCGTCGTTGAAGTAGCTCTGGATGGCGCCGTCGCCCTGGAGGCCGTTGACCATCATGCCGTCCACCAGCACCGTGGTATTGGACGTGGACATGCCGTGCGTGGACATGTAGGTCTGCTGCATCGCGCGGGCGCCGCCGGTGTCCGGCAGGCTCAGGTTGACGCCCACCACCAGTTGCGCCATGCCCTGGATGGTCCGGCCGGTCGGGATGAGATCGATCGCTTCGCGATCCAGCACCGACACCTTGGCGGCGGTGGTGACGTCGACTACGGGCGAGGCGCCCGTGACGGTGATGGTTTCTTCGAGGGCGCCCAAGGCGAGCTCGGCGTTGACGGTGGCGGTGAACTCCGACGGCAACTGCAGGGCGTCGCGGCGGAACGTCTTGAACCCGGTTAGCATGAAGGTCAGGCTGTAGGTGCCGGGCCGCAGGTCGGCAATGCGATACGAGCCGCTGCTGTCGGTGACCGACGCCTTGACCTTCTCGATCAGCACCTCACTCGCCGCCTCGACCGTGACGCCGGGCATCGCGGCGCCGGAGCTATCCCTGACGATGCCGGTGATGGCGCTCTGCGCGAACACCGGCGCCGCGATCACCAGGAGCAGTAGAACCAACCAGACGCGGGCGAACCGGTTTCCTGCAGGTGTCATATGTACCTCCCAAGACAACAGACGGCCGGGGAGGTTGTATGTCACCGATCGTCGCCGCACAATCCGGCGACGACGTGCGCAAATATACCGTGCGCATGGTGGGTGGTTACGTTGAGCGCCGGAATGAACCTAAAGGCTTTACGGGATAGGGAAAACCGCGCAGCCGATCAGCGTTTGCCGAGCGTCGCCATCTCGAGCGCCGCCAGCAACGCCATCGCGCCGCCGCGATCGTCGGCGCCGTTCACGACCGGGCGGTTGAGGTAATACTCCTTCGTCGGCCCGGCACCGGTACCCGCGCACACATCTTTCACGGTGCCATCCGCATTGATGCGCGCGGCGACGGCCTGCCAGCCGCGATTCATGTTCGGCTCGTACCTCTGGCGATCGATCCAGCCGCGGGTGATGCCGCGCGCCAGCGCCGCCGTGATCATCGCGGTCACGGTCAACTCGCGATAACTCGCGGCCTCATCGACGACCTGGCGCCAGCTGCCATCGTCGGATTGGTACTTCACCAGCGCCGCGACATGACGACGGTAGATCTCGAGCACCTGTGGCCGCGCCGGCCAGGACGCCGGGAGGTGGGTGAGCGCTTCGGTGAGGCCGAGTAGTGCGAAGCCGTTGCCGCGTCCCCATGCGTGCGGCCCGTTCTCGGCGTGCATGAACAGACCGTCAGGCCGCTGCAGTCGTTTCGAATAATTCGTCAGGAGTCTGCCGACGACGTCCGCATGCGCGGCGTTGCCGACGCGCGAGAGCACGGCGCTGGCCATGAACATGTCGTCGGTCCAGCGGGTGGCGAATTTGACGTCCGCTTCCGGCGTGTCGGGCAGCATGAAATACGCGACCCTGGCCGCCAGCACGCCGGCGGTTCGATCCCCGGCCATCGACGCGGCATCGGCGAGGGCGAGCGCGCCCGCAAGACTGGTCAGCCGATAGGGCGCCGCGATCGCCGGGGTCCGCTCGCTGGTAAACGCCGCGATGTCTGTGAGCGCCTTCTGACGCCACTTCGCGTCGCCCGTCAACGCCGACAAGCGCAGCTGGCCCGACCACGACAACGCCGGGATGTAGCTCATGATCGGCTGTGCGGGGTAGCGCGCCGCGAGGATTCTCGCGATTTCCAGCGGATCGGCGGGCGAGGGTTGCTGCGCCGTCAGCGGCGCCAGCGTCAACCCCACGACGGCCACTCCCAGAACTTTTCGCCAACGCCCCAGCATGCTTTGGTGGCATCCTACCGCACTAAGGAGCTCGCACATGATTCGGAGAAGCTTTCTGATTCTTCTATCGGCAGTGCTGATGGCGCCCGCGATTGCGGTGGCTCAGGATGCAAAGGCGTTTCTCGGTGACTGGGTGCTGACGATCGAGGGCCGGCGCGGACCGCAGGAGCGGCCGCTGAACATCAAAGACACCGGCGGCAGGCTGAGCGCGGAGCTGGGCGGCGGCCGCGGCGGTCCGGTGACCATCACCGACGTCACCGTGAAGGGCAGTGAAGCGATCCTGAAGTGGGATCAAGAAACGCCGCAGGGCACGTTCGACGTCGTGATGACGTTGACCCTCAAGGACGGCGCGCTCACCGTGAAGCAGGATTTTGCCGGCGGCCAGTTCAGCCAGACCGGTACGGGGAAGAAGGCCACCGATTGACACAGATTAGACACAGATTAGACACAGATTACCGTTCGTACCATCGGCGCAGTTGTGACTCGAGTCCGGCGGACGCTTCGAACAGGTCCGCCGGATAGCGACGATACTTCACCAGCTCCTGGAAGATGTAGTAACGCTGGTCCTGGTTCGCCGCCAGTCCTGCCAGATACTGCAATCGCAGATGACGCTCGCGGTTGATCTCCGCGTCGGCCAGTAGCGGCGCCAGGTCGCGGGCGCGGCCCGCATAGGTGGCGAGGACCGCTGCCGCGGTCGGCAGCATGACCGCGTCCAGCGAGTTCTGTACCCGCGGCGCCGCGCCAATGCGCGCGTCGATGGCGGCTTCACTGATGGGGTGTGCCGCGACGCGGCCGAGCGCGACGAGGTCATAGCCTTCCTCGAGCAGATCCGGATTCCAGAGCGTGGTGTCCGGAAACACCTGCGCGAAGGTGGCGATCTCGCTCTTCACCGATCGCATATCCGTTTCATATAACGGGATCCACTGCGTGACGATGCCACCGGGATTGAGATGGGCACGCGCCAGCTCGAGGTACTCGAGCGAATAGAGCGTGGCGGCGCCGCGCACCCAGGGATGAATCGGATCCGACGTGATGATGTCGAAGGTCTCCTTCGTCGTCTGTAGAAAATGCCGCGCGTCATCGAAGACGAGCTCGACGCGTGGATCGTCGAACACGTGATGGTTCTCTTCGCCAAAGTACCAGCGCGCGCTCTCCGGCACCACGCGCTCGATTTCGCAGATCACGATGCGTTCGACTTCCGGGTGGATGGAGAGTGCGCCGGCGGTGACGCCCGCGCCGACCCCGACGATCAGAATCGACCGCGGGTGTGGATGCAGCAGGGCAGGCACGTGTCCGAGCATCCGCTCGAGCCGCATGTCGACATCCATGTCCGACGCTTCGACCTTGCCGGCAATGTGAAACTGCTTCGCGCCTGCCACACCTTCGGTGACCGCCACCGACGCCGTTGCGCCTTCAGCGAGATAGAGAAAGCGTTTGATCGAGTCGTACGAGTTGACCGAGCGGCCGAAGGCGATCAAATGACCGGGGATCTCCGGTACCGAGAACACGGAGATCGCGGTAACCACGGCGCCGACGCTGATTACGGAGAACACGGAGGCTGCGCTGCGTAGCGACAGCAACACGGCGGTGCCGGTGAGCGCGGCTGTGACCACAAGCACCTGTTGGGCAATCTGGCTCCCGAAGCGCGGGATGCCGACGAGGGTGAGCAGCACCGCGCCGACGAGCGCGCCGGCCGTGTTCAGCGCGTTAAGGCTGGCCACCGAGCGTCCGGTATCGTGACCGCCGGCCTGCCCTGAGCAAGGCCGATCGGATGATCGGCCGCGTCGAAGGGCGGCGGCGATGGTGAGCGGAAAGCTCGCCCCCCACAGGATGGTGGCCGGCAACATCGCGCCGGCGCAGCGCGCGGCATCGAACAGGAACGTCAATGCCGGCGACCCATGAATGGATGGAAGAAACGAACGGGTTGGCTGAAAGTGCGGTAAGGCGTTGACGATCAACCACGCGCCTGCGGCAATGGCCGACGCCAGCGCCAGCTGAATCCAGCCGAGCACGACGCCGGGCCGCAGGGTGCGCCTGGCGATTCGCGCACCTGCCGATCCCCCGATGGCGAGGCCGCACAGAAACACCGCGAGGATGAGCGAGAACGTATATACGCTGGCGCCGAAGAGCAGCGAAAGCTGGCGAGTCCAGACGACTTCGGCGCCAAGCGCGGTGAATCCGGAAAGCGCGGCGACGGCGCCGGCGCGATAAGGTGCCGACGGTGCGTACGGTGCGAAAGGTGCCTGAGGGGTGGGTGCCAAAGGTGCGTTAGGTGCCGGGACGGAAAACCACCACGCGGCGGCCGCGACGACGCTGTTGATCGCGATCGCAACGGCGCTGGCGATAAAGACATCGTGAACGCGCAGCAGATAGAAACCAGCGAGCACGGTGCCGGTGGCGGCGCCGACGAGGTTGGCCGCATAGATGCGGCCGACGGCATCTGTCGTCAGCATCCGAGCGACGATCGGCAGCGTCGCACCCATCAGCATCGTCGGAGGCGTCAGGATCAGGGCGCAGACCGCGGCCCGGAGCAACACGGCGCCGAAGCCATATCCGACGATCGCGACATACGCCTGTTGCACGAATGGCAGGACAACTGGAATCAGCACTCCGAGGATCGCGATCCCGGCTTCCAGCGCCGCAATCGCGTGCCACGGGTTCACGGTGGCGGGCACCAGGCGAGGGATGAACCACGACCCGAGGGCCATGCCGCCCATGAAGCTGCACAGGAGGACGGCGACGGAGATGGAGGAAGCGCCGACGACGAGTTGAACGAGATGGAACCAGACCATCTCGTAGATCAGCGCGGCACACCCGCTCGCGCCGAAGATCACCAACAGCACGGTGTGGCATCCTACACCGGCGAGGCTCCGCCTCTGACCACACAACACTTGCGGTTCGGTTCCGCCTCGCCGAGTGCAGTGTTTTCTTGCCCCGCCTCCGGCGGGGCGGACGTCTTGAAGGCGGAGTAGGATTTGCTTTGAATGGCCGGATCCGTCTGGCTTCAAGACGTCTAACGTGGCGAGCTTCGATGTCATCGTCGTCGGCCTTGGCGGCATGGGCAGCGCCGCTGTCGCGCATGTGGCCGCGCGTGGACGGCGCGTGCTCGGCCTCGAACAGTATCAGCCTGGCCATACACACGGCTCGAGCCACGGCCGATCGCGCGTGATTCGGCTGGCCTACTTCGAGCATCCCGCCTACGTGCCGTTACTGCGCCGGGCCTATGAGTTGTGGCGCACGCTCGAGTCCGGCTCGGGCCGGCGGCTGCTGCACATGACCGGTGGGCTGATGATCGGCGCACCCGACAGCGAAGTGGTCAGCGGCAGCCTTCGCAGCGCGCGTGAACACCAACTCGATCACGAGCTGCTCGACGCGGCGGAGATCCATCGCCGCTTTCCGCCGTTCACTCCGCGTCACGGGATGGTCGCTCTTTACGAAAAGGAAGCAGGTTCGCTTGTTCCGGAAGAAGCCATTCGCGCGCATCTGGACGTCGCGGCGCATCAGGGGGCGCAATTGCACTTTGACGAGCGCGTCGAGGATTGGCGCATCGACTCAACCGGCACGGTCGAAGTCACCACGACGCGATCGCGGTACGAATGCGGCCGGCTGATCCTCGCGCCAGGCCCGTGGGCCGCATCGCTCTTCAAGGTTGACTGGCTGCCGCTGGCCGTCGAGCCGCAGCTGCTCTATTGGTTCGATCCCTCAGGCGGTCCAGCGCCATTCGCCCCGGATCGCTTTCCGATCTACATCTGGGATCTCGGCGGCGGCGTGCAGTTCTACGGCTTTCCGGCTGATGACGATGCCAAGGTGAAGGTTGCATTTTTCAGATCGCCGCACATCGACGAGGCGTCGATGCGGGCCGCGCTCGCCCCCTGCCTGCCGGCGCTGGCCGCCGGCAGGGTCGTGGATTCGGTGAGCTGCAAGTACACGCTGACGCCGGATCATCATTTCGTCATCGGCCGGCATCCCAATCACGAGCCGGTCGTCATCGCCTCGCCCTGTTCGGGCCACGGATTCAAGTTCGCGAGCGTCATCGGAGAGATCCTCGCGGAGCTGGCCATCGACGGGGCGACCGGTCACCCGATTGATCTGTTCTCGCCGCTGCGATTCAACCGCTAGTCAGGCCACCGATTCTCACCGATTCGACACGGATTAGCCGGACACGTGGGTGAAGCGGCGCGAGGCGCCGCCGCTGCCGGGCGCCGCTGCCTTCCTGGCCCGCGTCCGCGCGCTCGGCTTTGTTCGCCATCACGATTTCTATAAACTGGCCCCTGCCCTGAGCGAGTTCGACGTCGCTGGCGGCGTCGAACGAGTCGAAGGGCTGGAGGCGCTGCCATGAAGCTCGCCGTTGTGACGTTGGTCTCGCTCCTCGCGTTGCCCACGCTCGCCGCCGCACAACACGAACAGCACGGTGCCGGTGGTGAAAAGCTGGGTACCGTCAACTTTGCGACATCGTGCAAAGCCGAAACCCGCGGCGATTTCAACCGCGCGGTGGCTCTTCTGCACTCCTTCGAATACCGGTCCGCGGCGGAAACCTTCACCAAGGTGCTGGCGGCCGATTCCTCGTGCGCGATCGCGCATTGGGGCCTCGCGTTGTGCCAGTGGGGCAACCCGTTCGGCGGCCTCAAGACCGGGCCGCTGCTCGAGCGCGGCCGGGATGCCGCGGCAAGAGGCCTGGCCACCGGTTCGCCGACGCCGCGCGAGCGCGCCTACATCGCCGCGGTGAGCGAGCTGTACAAAGACGCCGCGACGGTGCCACATCGCAACCGCACCCTCGCCTACGCCA
This sequence comes from uncultured Acidobacterium sp., assembly GCA_964513235.1. Taxonomy (GTDB): domain Bacteria; phylum Acidobacteriota; class Vicinamibacteria; order Vicinamibacterales; family UBA2999; genus 12-FULL-67-14b. The sequence goes on along the minus strand of CAZEMI010000068.1, from coordinate 24,799 downwards.
AGGCGATGGAAGCGGTGCAGCGAGACAACCCGAAAGACATTGAAGCGCAGATCTTCTACGCGCTCGCGGTGAACCAGACCGCGCTCACCACCGACAAGACCTACGCCGCGCAGCTGCAGGCGGCCCAGATTCTCGAGCCGCTGTGGAAGCAGTACGCCGATCATCCGGGTCTGCCTCACTACATCATTCACGCCTACGACCATCCGCCGCTCGCGCCGAAGGCGCTCGAAGCGGCGCGGAAGTACGCGACCATCGCGCCGTCGGCGCCGCACGCGCTGCACATGCCGTCGCACACGTTCACGCGCGTGGGTTACTGGAGCGATTCGGTGGCGACCAACATCAAGTCCGAGCAGACGGCCTTGCAGCAGGGCGTGATTGGCGAAGCGCTCCACGCGATGGATTACCAGACCTACGCCTACTTGCAGATGGCGCAGGATCAGAAGGCCAGGGCCGTGCTCGATCGTCTCAGCGCAACCGTGGCGAAGCTCGATCCGAACGCGATGGGCGGCGCGGCGGCCCCGGTGGCCGGCTTCTACGCGCGCAACGCCATCGCCGCCCGGTACGCCTTGGAGCGCGGCATGTGGTCGGAGGCCGCGGCGCTCCAGCCGCTCACCTCATCGTTCCCGCAGGTGGACGCCATCACGCATTACGCGCGCGCCCTCGGCCTCGCACGGTCCGGAAATCCGGCCGACGCCAAGGCGGATGTCGACAAGCTGGCGGCCTTGCGTGACGCGCTCGCGAAGGACCCGTACTGGACCGAGCAGGTCGATATCCAGCGCCAGATCGTCACCGCGTGGATCGCCTTCGCGGAAGGCAGGAAAGACGAAGGCCTTGGCCTGATGCGCAAGGCCGCGGACGTGGAAGACGCCACCGACAAATCCGCGATCAGCCCTGGCCCGATCGCGCCGGCACGCGAGCTGCTCGGGGAGATGCTGCTCGAAGCCGGCAACGCCAAGGACGCCTTGACCGCCTTCGAAGCGACGATGAAGAAGGAGCCGAATCGTTTCCGCGGCGCATTCGGCGCCGCGCGCGCGGCCGAGGCCTTGGGGAACAAGGCCGCCGCGACGAAGTACTACCGGCAGGTCGTGGCGATCGCGAAAGACTCGGACAATCAGCGGCCCGAGCTGAAACGGGCGCGTTGGTTCCCGAACTAACAGCCGGAGCCGGGTGGTGGAAGCGGGGCCCGGCTATAAATTGGCGAGCCGGAAGATTACTTTGGCGATGCCGGAGTAATCTTCCTCGCCTTCACCTGCGGCCATCTGCGCCGTGACGGTCTGACTGACCACGGCGCTCGCCGGCGCCGGCACGCCGTATTCGCTCAGCGTGTTCATCGCGATCCCGAAATCCTTCTTGAACAGCTTGGCCTTGAATCCCGGCTTCCAGTTGCCGGTGATCATGCGCTCGCCGTGCACTTCGAGCACCCGGCTTTGCGCGAAGCCGCCCATCAACGCGGCCCGCACCTTCATCGGGTCGACGCCGGCCTTCCTCGAGAGCGCGATCGCTTCGGCGACCACCGACATGGTTCCGCCCAACACGATCTGATTGCACACCTTGCAAATCTGGCCGGCGCCCGATTCGCCGACGTGGACGATGCGTTCGGGCTTGCCCATGGCGTTGAGGATGTCGCGCACGGCGTCGAGCGCGGCGGCGTCGCCGCCGACCATGAACGTCAACGTACCGTCGATCGCCCCAATCTCACCGCCGCTCACCGGCGCGTCGAGCATCGCCGCGCCCAGCTCGTGCGCGCGCGCCGCCAGGCGGCGCGCGATGGCGGGCGCGATGGTGCTGGAATCGACGATGACCGTGCCTTGTTGCATGGCGCCGAACACGCCGTTCGCGCCTTCGAGCACTTTCTCGACGTCCGGGCCGTCCGGCAACATCGTCATGATGTGACGCGCCGCCTTCGCGACGTCGGCGGGAGAGTCGACGGCCGTGGCGCCGGCAGCGACGAGGGCGTCGACCGGGCCGCGGCTGCGGCTGTGGACGACGACGTCGAAACCTTTCTTGCGGAGGTTGAGCGCCATGGGCCTGCCCATGAGGCCAAGGCCAATAAAACCGATTACTGGAAGAGGCATCCGCGCATCATACAGCGCGGGTTGCTAGCTGAGGCCGGCGTCGATGCTGATGTCGGATTCGTGGCGCTGCCGGCGCGCGCGGCGGCGGCGGTCCGCACGGTTCGACGCGGGCGATGGTGATGGCGTCGGCTGGAAAGGTGAGAGGTTGCGCGATTTCAGGAACTCTTCGAACACGAAACCGGAGGCGACCGAGGCGATGAATCCGGCCATGGCGATCAGGATCGAGCGCAAGGACTGATAGAGTTCGGCGAGGGCAGTGGCCTCCTGCGCCGACTGCGCGGCCTGGGCCGCTTGCGCGGCCTGCGCCGCCGCCGGAGCTACGGGCACGAGCGACGCCATCACGGGGGCCCGAGGAGGAGCCTGCTGGACCTGCGGACGCTCCGCCACGACCGAGAGGCCGGATTTGTCCGCGGCGATCCGCATCGCCGCCACCGATGCCGATTCGAGCTCGAAGCGTTCGACGCGTGTCTGGTCGAATTTGTCGGCCGCCGATCGCACGCGCACACGGACGATGCGCACGCCGGGGGATAGGTCGAGCGTTCTTGTGAAGCCGCGCTCGGCGCGTTTACCAATCACTCCAAAGCGTTTGCCGCTGCCGGGCAGCTTGGTCTCGAGTACTGACTTACCGTCGACCATGACTGAGAGGTCGACGCTCCGAAGGCTATGCCGGACGTCCAGATTCAGGTGCCCGGGGCGGGGCGGCGTTGCAGGACTTGGATCAGCCGGACTCGGCGGCGCAGTCACTTCAGCGGGAAGCGCGGCCGCTGGCGACGCTTCCGCCGGCCGGGTGCCCGACGCTGGAGGAACGACCGACCACTGTGGCATGGTAATGGCCGCGATCAGCGCGACCGCGCCGGCGATCTGCGCGATGAGCGGCAACCGCGCCGGTATCGGCAGCCATCGCGGCCAGATGGCTGATTCCCATGCGGAGCTCGCGGGTTGCGGTGATGTTTCGGGAGCGCCCGCCACGTGCCTGATCGTACACTATTCGGCCCCGAATTACTGTGCAACAGACGACGGGAGGGGCCGGATAGTGCCGCAATCCAAAACTCCGAAGTCACTGTTTTTCCGCAACTTAGGGGGATCGCAAACATGTAAACGGACCGTTTGGCCGTATAATGTCACCAAAGGGAGCGGCGGCGGCGGACCTGACGCGGCGCAGCCGTCAATGCGGAGGCGGATGTTCGAGCGGTATACCGAACGTGCCAGACGGGTGTTGTTTTTCGCCCGTTATGAAGCAAGCCAGCTCGGAAGCATCTCAATTGAGACCGAGCACTTGCTCTTGGGTCTGATTCGTGAGGGCAAAGGCCTCACGAGCCGGATCTTTGCCCGATCCCACCTGTCTCTGGAAAACATTCGCAAGGACATCGAAGGCCGCACGGTCTTCCGCGAGAAAGTGTCCACGTCGGTCGAAATTCCGTTCAGCGCGGAAACCAAGCGCGTGCTCCAATACGCCGCCGAAGAAGCCGATCGGCTGCTGCACAACTACATCGGTACCGAACACCTGTTGCTGGGCATCCTCCGCGAGGAGCGCTCGGTGGCGGCGACCATCCTGATGGAAAAAGGGATGCGCCTGCACCAGGTGCGGGAAGACATCGTCCAGTTGCTGAACGAAAAGACGTCGCTGACGCGCGTCAAGGAAACACCGCTGCTGGCGGAATTCAGCCGCGATCTCACCGAAGCGGCGATGAAGAACCTGCTCGACCCGCTGGTCGGGCGCGATTACGAGCTCGAACGCGTGCAGCAGGTGCTCTGCCGCCGCACCAAGAACAACGCCGTGCTGATCGGCGAGCCGGGCGTCGGCAAGACGGCCATCGTCGAAGGCCTGGCGCAGAAGATTGTCTACGGCGACGTGCCGCATTTCCTCGCGGACAAGCGCCTGCTCGCGCTCGACATTTCGTTGATCGTCGCCGGCACCAAGTATCGCGGCCAGTTCGAAGAGCGCCTCAAGGCGATCATGAAGGAGCTGGTCGACAACCCGAACATCATCGTGTTCATCGACGAGCTGCACACGCTGGTCGGCGCGGGATCGGCGGAAGGGTCGCTCGACGCCGCCAACATCCTGAAGCCGGCGCTGTCGCGCGGCGAGATCCGCTGCATCGGCGCGACCACGCCCGCCGAATATCGCAAGTACATCGAGAAGGATCGCTCGCTCGAGCGCCGCTTCCAGGCGATCAAGGTCGATCCGCCGTCGGAGGGCGAGACCATCTCGATCCTGCTGGGCGTGAAGGACCGCTACGAGCAGTTCCATCACGTCGAGTACACGCGCGAGGCGCTCGAAGCCGCGGTCTACCAGTCGAGCCGCTACATCACCGATCGCTTCCTGCCCGACAAGGCGATCGATCTGGTCGACGAAGCCGGCGCGCGCGCCAAACTGCGCGAGGCCGGATACAGCGAGGAGTTCGGCGAAATCAACAAGAGCATCCGCGTCGCGGTCGAGCAGATGGAAAGCGCGGTGTCGCAGAAAGACTTCGACAAGGCGCAGTTCTATCGCGAGCAGGAGCAGGTGGCGCGCGAGAACCTGCAGTTCGTGCGCGAGAAGTTCGACGTCCGCTCCAGCGCGCGCAAGGTGGTGGTGTCGCGCGCGGAAATCGATGAAGTCGTGTCGAAGTGGACCGGCGTGCCCTTGGCGTCGATCAACCAGGATGAAAGCGACAAGCTGATTCGCATGGAGGCCGACCTCCACAAGCGCGTGATCAGCCAGGAGCGCGCCATCTCCGCGGTGTCGCGCGCCATTCGCCGCTCACGCGCCGGCCTGAAGAGCCCGAACCGGCCGGTGGGCAGCTTCATGTTCCTCGGGCCGACCGGGGTCGGCAAGACCGAGCTGGCGCGCGCGCTCGCGCAGTTCCTGTTCGGCAGCGAGAACGCGCTCATCCGCTTCGACATGTCGGAATACATGGAGAAGCACTCGGTGTCGAAGCTGATTGGCTCGCCGCCGGGATACGTCGGTCACGAGGAGGGCGGCCAGCTCACCGAGAAGGTGAAGCGGAACCCGTACTCGGTGGTGCTGCTCGACGAAATCGAGAAGGCGCATCCCGACATCTTCAACATCCTGCTGCAGGTCTTCGAAGACGGCCACCTCACCGACGGTCTCGGCAATCGCGTCAACTTCAAGAACGCGATCCTGATCATGACCTCGAACATCGGCGCGCGCTTCATCCAGAAGAAGGCGTCGATGGGCTTCCAGTCGGCTGAAGCCAGCGAGGCGGCCAAGGGCGTGCAGGAAATGGTGCTCGGCGAGGTGAAGCGCACCTTCAACCCGGAGTTCATCAACCGCGTCGACGAGCTGATCGTCTTCGAGGCGCTCACCGACGACGACCTGCGCAAGATCCTGTCGCTGCTGGTCGAGCAGCTGAACCTGAACCTGCTCGATCGCCGCATGAAGGTGATCGTGTCGCCCGAAGTCGCCGACTGGATCATCGATATCACCTGTAAGGACCGTTCCTACGGCGCACGCCCGTTGCGCCGTGCGATCCAGCGGTATATCGAGGATCCGCTGGCCGAAGAGTTGATTCGCGGCCACCTCCAGGGCGGGGAAATCGAGGTCTACCTGGAAGGCGGCCAGCTGGCGTACCGCCCGGCAGGGCAACCAGTGGTCGCAGGCCGCCGCCTGACCTCGAACGTCTGAATCTGCGGTAGCATTAAGGGTTGTTTAACCAGCGCCCGATAGGCTTGTACCTTGGTATGTCTCGTATTTTCATTGCTTTAGCGCTATCAGCGTTCCCCGCGTTTGCCTTCGCGGGCCAGGCCCCTGCGGTTCGGTCCGCCTTCGCGGGCCCCGACACTCCGCCTGCTTCGGCGGATCAAGCGGCCGTCGCGCAAAGCGCTCCGGCCGGGCCGGGAGGGCAACCTGCCCCGGTGCGCCAGCCTCCGGCCGGGTCGGGTCCGGTGATCTTTCCGACCGAGCTGCGGTTTCACCCGGTCAACGAATCGATCATCGAGGCGCAGACCTATCTCTATTACATCCAGACACCGCTGAGCCGGCCGTCCGACAACCAGTGGGTGCCGTTCAACGAGCAGGCCGAGCAGTCGCTGCTCGCCGACTTCAAGCGGCTGTGGGCCACCAGCTTCCTCGACAATTTGTGGATTGAAGTGCTCGACGTGCCGTTCCCGAATGGCGTGATCGGCAAGCACGTCATCTACCACATGGAAGAGCGGCCCCGCGTCAAGATCGTCGACTACACCGGGTCCACGAAAGTTGAACGCACCAAAGTCGACGAGAAGATGAAGGAGCTCGGCATCCAGCTCCGCCTCGACTCGTTCCTCGATCAGGCCGTGGTCAAGCGCGTGCAGGGGATTGTCCGCGACCTCATGGCGGAAAAGGGCTACGAGTTCGCGGAAGTGACGCCCACCATCGAGCCCTTGCCCGCGGGTCCCAAGCTGGTCAAAGTGGTCTTCGACGTGAAGGAAGGCCCGCAGGTCAAGGTCCGCAACATCAACTTCGACGGCAACGTGGAGATCAGCGATCGCGCGCTCGGGCGCCAGATGAAAGGCACCAAGGCGCACGGCTGGCTGTCGTGGATCACCGGCAAGGGCAAGTACCAGGAAGCCAAGTTCGAGGAAGACGCGGAAAAGATCGTCGAGTACTACCGCAACAAGGGCTACATCGCCGCGCGCGTCGGCCAGCCGGAAATCAAGGTCCTCGAGGACAGCCCCGACCAGGAAACGCGCTGGGTCGAGCTGAGCGTGCCGATCGACGAGGGCGAGCGCTACCGCGTGGGCGAGTTCGCCTTCGACGGTAACAAGGTCGTCAAGACCGAGTTCCTCGCGCCGCTCTTCAAGATCAAGAAGGGCGACTGGTATTCGGACAAGCCGATCCGCAACGGCCTGATCAAGGCGCGCGAGGTCTACGGCGGCGGCGGCTACTTCGAATTCACCGGCTTCCCCGACCTCGAGCCGCTCGACGCGGCGAAGGGCCCGATGGCGGGCCCGGCCACGCCGACCGTCAACGTGACGATGCGCATGCAGGAAGGCGAGCAGTATTTCGTCAATCGGCTCACCTTCGTGGGCAACACCACGACCCGCGACAATGTCATTCGCCGCGAGGTGCGCCTGGTCGAAGGCGGAGTGTTCAACACCGAAGCGCTGAAGTTCAGCGTCAAGCGCCTCAACCAGCTGGGCTACTTCAAGCCGCTCGAAGAAGGCCAGGGCATCGACGTCCAGAAGGCGCCGAACGAAAAGAACAAGGTTGACGTCACGCTGAAGCTCGAAGAGCAGAACCGCAACCAGCTGACGTTCGGCGCCGGCGTGTCGCAGTTCGAGGGCTTCTTCGGCCAGCTGTCGTTCCAGACGTCGAACTTCCTCGGCCGCGGCGAAGCGCTGACCGTGTCGCTGCAGGTCGGCTCGCGATCGGAAAACTACCAGGTCGCGTTCTCGGAGCCGTTCCTCTTCGATCGCAACATCACCGGCGGCATCGACGTTTACAAGCGCACGCTGCGCTACATCGACCAGTTCACGCAGGAGGCCACCGGCGGCAACGTCACCTTTGGGTTCCCGCTGGCCGGCTTCTCGCGCATGTTCGGGGTCTACAGTTACGAAGCGGTGACGGTGTCGGACCTGAATCCGGTGTTTTACGCCCCGGAGCTGGTGCAGCGCAACCCGTTCTTGCGCGACTCGCTGCTGCTCGGACAGGGCGGCCAGCGCACGATCAGCAAGATCACGCCGAGCTTCGTTCACAACACCGTGGACAATCCGATCTTCCCGAACTCGGGCATGCGCCTGACCGGTTCGATCGACTTCGCGGGCGTCGGCGGCAACACCAACTTCATCAAGCCGCGCTTCGAGTACGCGCAGTTCAAGCCGCTCAACCGCCGCATGTCGATCGGCTATCGCACGCAGATCGAATACATCCGGCCGTACGCGTCGACCACGACGCTACCGATCACCGAGACGTTGTATTTGGGCGGCGAGTACACGATTCGCGGCTACGACATCCGCTCGATCGGCCCGCGCGATCCGGAGGGCACCGGCCTCGTGCTGGGCGGCAACAAGACGTTCCTGCTGAATGCCGAGTACCTGATCAACATCGCCGGCCCGGTGCGCCTGGTGCTGTTTTACGACACCGGCCAGGTGCGCGACATCGGCCAGAGCTTTGCGTGGAAGGAAGACGTCACCGAGACGGTCGATCCCGGGCTGCCGGCGATCCTGGATCCGTTCACGAACACGCGCCTCCTCGATCCCAACGCGCCGCCGAAGTTCCAGCGCGTCATCGGCCAGACCAGCGCGTTCAAGACGTCCACGGGCGCCGAGATCCGTTTCTTCATGCCGGTGCTGAACGTGCCGTTCCGGTTGATCTTCGCGTATAACCCGCAGCGTTTCGGCGTGCTCGACAACAGCCTGCGGCCGGCACAGAAGTTTACGTTCAAATTTGCGGTGGGATCGACGTTCTAAAGGCAAAAAAGGCAGAATGCACAAAGTGGGGATGCTTAGAGTTTGTATCGGGCTGCTTGCCGTGTCGGTCAGCGCATGTTCGGGATTGATCGACGAGCTGCCGACGACGCCGGATCCGGTGATCACGACGGAAACCTTTACCGGCACGCTCACGGTGAACGGGGCGCAGACGCACCAGTTCTTCACGTCGGCTACCGGCGCGGTCACGGCGACCTTGACCTCGCTCGGCGAGGCGCCGCCCGAGACCGTCGGGTTCGGCATGGGCACCTTGGCCGGTGCCTCCTGCAACGTCGTGCTGGCCAACGATCAGGCGGTGGTCACCAGCGTGTTGACCGGCACGGTGTCGACGCTCGGTGGAACACTGTGCGTGCGGATGTATGACGTCGGCAAGCTGACGGCGCCGGTCGAGTATTCGTTCACGGTTTCGCATCCATAGGGTCTTGGGACCTGGGTCTTGGGGCTTGGGTCTTGGGTCTTGGGGCTTGGGTCTTGGGTCTTGGGACTTGGGTCTTAGGACTTGGGGCTTGGGTCTTGGGGCTTGGGTCTTCGGCCAACTGATATAAAATCAAACACTTGTCGGACTTTTGAAAGGACTGAGGTAATGAAAGCCCTTGTTGTCGTTGTCGCGCTCAGCGTGGTGCTGGCTGCGTCACCTGTGTTTGCCCAGGCGCCCGCGCCCGCGCAGCAGCCGCCGGCCAAGCCCATGCCGACGGCGCCGGCTCCCGCTCCCGCGCAGCCGCCGGAGCCGAAGCCGTTCCCGCAGGGGGCGAAGGTCGCCTATGTGGTGCTGCAGCGCATCGCGAACGAGTCGGCCGACGGCCGCGTCGCGACCACGCGCATCCAGGCCCTGCAACAGAAGAAAGCGGCCGAGCTCAACGAGCGGAACAAGCAGCTGACCACGCTTCAGCAGAAGCTCGAGAAGGAAGGCTCGGTGATGAGCGCGTCGGCTTCGGGCGACCTGCAGAAGCAGATCGAGAAGCTGACCGTCGAACAGCAGCGCTTCACGCAGGACGCACAGGCCGAGGTGCAGGAGCTGCAACAGGAGCTGCAGCAGGAATTCCAGCAGCGCCTCGAGCCGGTGCTGTCGCAGGTGGCCGCCGAGATGGGCCTGCAGTTCGTGTTCAACGGTCCCGACGCCGGCCTGGTGTGGGCGGATTCCGCGCTCGACATCTCGGCCGAAATCATCAAGAAGCTCGACGCCGCCAAGCCCCCCGCCAAGCCGGCGGCCACCAAGCCGCCGGGTCAGTGAACGCGGACGTTCTCGATCGGCTCGCCCACCGTTTTCCCTCGCTCCTTGTCGACGAGGTCGCCGAGCACGAGCCGGGGAAGCGGCTGGTGGCGGTCAAGAACGTCACCGTCAACGAGGATTTTTTCCAGGGACATTTTCCGCACAAGCCGCTGATGCCGGCGGTGCTGATGATCGAGGCGCTCACGCAGGCGGCGGCGCTGCTGGTGCTTTCGGACTCGCGTGGCAACGCGTGCGTGCAATTACGCGGCGTGAACGGCGCCAAGTTCCGTAAGCATGTCATCCCCGGCGATCGACTGACGCTGGTCGTCTCGCTCGGCGCCACCCGCGGCCCGCTCGTCAAGGTCGCCGCTCTCGCCGAAGTCGACGGGCAGACCGTCATGGAAGCGGAGCTCCTGCTGGCGGTTTCGGCGCAGCCCGACATCGATCCGCAGGCACGGGTTCACGCCGATGCGGTGATCGGCGAGGGCACCAGCGTCGGGCCCTTCGCGGTGATCGGGCCGGGCGTGCGCATTGGGCGCCACTGCAAGATTGGCGCGAACTCGATCATCGAGCACACCACGATCGGCGACGGCACGGAGGTCTTTCCCTACGCCTCGATCGGCCTGGCGCCGCAGGACTTGAAATACCGCGGTGAAGCGACGCGCCTGGAGGTCGGCTCCGGAAACATTTTCCGCGAGTTCGTCACCATTCATCGCGGCACCGCTGGTGGCGGCGGCGTGACGAAAATCGGCGACCGCAACCTGTTCATGAACTACGTGCATGTGGCACACGACTGCCTGGTCGGCAGCCAGACGATCTTCGGCCCGCATGCGACGCTGGGCGGGCACGTGGCGATTGCCGACTTCGTGAACGTCAGCGCCGGTTCCGCGGTGCACCAGTTCTGCCGGGTTGGCGCGTACGCGTTCATCGGCGGTTACTCGGTGATCACCAAGGACGCCCTGCCGTACGGGCGCACGGTCGGCGGGCGTCCGGCCCGGGTGTATGGGCTGAACCTGATTGGCCTCAAGCGCCGCGGCTTCTCCGACGACACCCTGAAGAAGCTCCGCACCGCCTATCGCTACCTGACGCAGTCGCGCTTGAACACTTCCCAGGCGTTGGCGAAGATCGAATTCGATCCGGCGCTCGCCTGTCCCGAAGTGGCCAACCTGGTTGACTTCATCCGGACCGCGTCGCGCGGCGTCATCCTGCGGCGCGGCGGAAAGAAGACCGACGACGCCTCAGAAGAATAGGGCCACCGATTGACACAGATTAGACACCGAGCCACCGATTGACACAGATTAGACACCGATAATGCATAGGAAGCTTGCGTGAGGCTGGCCATCATTGCGGGCAATGGGCGGTTCCCGTTCCTCGTGCTCGACGCCGCGCGGTCGCTCGGCCACGACATCACGATCATCGGCATCAAGGAAGAGGCCTCGACGGAGCTCGAGGCCGCGGCGGCCGGACCGCCGAAAGCGGAGTTGCACTGGGTGTCGATCGGTCACCTCGGCACGTTCCTGAAAATCCTCAAGGACGCCGGCATCACCACGGCGGTGATGGCCGGTCAGGTCAAGCACATCAAGATATTCGGCTTCGTGCCGGACATGACGGCGATGGGCTTGATGATGCGGCTGCCCTCGAGGAACACCGACGCGATCATCGGCGCGGTGGCCGATCTGATGCGCGAGCACGGCGTGGAGCTGTTGAACTCGGCGCAGTTTTTGGAGCCGATGCTGGCGCGTCCCGGGCAGTTGAGCGAACGGGTGCCGACCGCCGACGAGCGTCAAGACCTCGAGTTTGGCTATCGCATGGCCGACGTGATCGCCGGCCTCGACATTGGCCAGACGATTGCCGTGAAGCACCAGGCCGTGGTTGCGGTGGAGGCCATGGAAGGCACCGACGAGACCATCGCGCGCGCCGGCCACCTCGCCGGCGACGGCGTCACCATCGTCAAGGTGGCAAAGCCCAATCAGGACATGCGGTTCGATGTGCCGATCGTGGGGCTGGCGACCATCCAGGCGATGCGCATTGCGGGCGCCAGGGTGCTGTCGATCGATGCCGGCAAGACGTTGATCTTCGATCGCGACGCGTTTGTCGCGTCCGCAAACGAAGCCGGGATCGCGGTCGTGGGCCGGGCCACAGAAGGCGGAAAGGGCACCAGGGCCACAGCAGGCACAGAAGGCATCAGGGCCACGGAAGGCGAAGAATCTTGAGGGCTGCGGTCATTGGGGTCGGTCATCTCGGCAAACATCACGCGCGCATCCTCGCGTCGATGGCGGGCGTCTCGCTGGCCGGTGTGGTGGACGTGAATCTCGATCGCGCCGCGACGGTCGCCGGCGAGTACGGCACGCGCGCATTCGGCAACGTCGCCGAGATCCCGGGCCGGCTCGACGTGGTCGTGATCGCCGTCCCGACGGAAAGTCACGCCGCCATCGCCTTGCCGCTGATCGAGTCCGGCGTCCACACGCTGGTGGAAAAGCCCGTGACGCAGACCGTGAGGGAAGCCGACACGCTGATCGCGGCGGCCAAACGTGCCGGCGTGGTGCTGGCGGTGGGGCACAGCGAGCGGTTCAATCCCGCGGTTGCGGCGGCGTTGCCACACATCAAGGACCCGCGGTTCATCGAGGTCCACCGGCTGGGTACCTCTCCCGAACGCAGCCTTGACATCGACGTGGTGCTCGACCTGATGATTCACGACCTCGATCTGATCCTGAGCGTGGTGGCCAGCGAGGTCGAGCGCGTCGAGGCGGTTGGCGTGCCAGTGCTCACGCCGCGCGTCGATATCGCCAATGCGCGCGTGCGTTTCAAGAATGGCTGCATTGCCAACCTGACCGCCAGCCGCATCAGCAGGGAATCCGTCCGGAAAATCCGGTTTTTCCAGCGCGACGCCTACCTGTCGATCGACACCGCCGCGCGCGATGTCGAGATGTGGAGCGTGCTGCCGCAGCCGGGTGCGGCGCCGAAGATTGGCGGCGGCAAGCTGGCGGTCAATGGCGATGAGCCGCTCAAGCGCGAGCTCGAGGATTTCATCGCGGCGGTGCGCGACCAGCGGCCGCCGGCCGTGTCGGGAGAAGAGGGCCGCGCCGCGCTGGCGCTGGCCGTACGCATCGTGGAGCTCATGGCGCAGCCGTGACTATCAATCTCGCCATCGTTGAACGAGCAAAGGCAGGGGAGGCGCTGACCGCCGCCGAGCTGGACGAGCTCGCCGCCGCGGATGTGTTGTCGCTCGGTATGCTCGCCGACGAGGTCCGTCGCGCGCGCGTCGGCGACACCGTCACCTACACGCAGGACGCCGAATCGAGGCTGACCACGCTGCCCGCGACGCTGGCGGATGCGGTAGCCCGCGTGCGCGAAGCGAAAGCCTCTCAGGGTCCGGTCGTCGGCTACTCGCTGGCCGAAGTGATCGATCGCAACTGGGGTCCGCTGGCAGACGTGCTGACGCAGCTCAAGTCGGCCGGTCTCGACGCGATCGCGGAAGCCCCCGTCGATCGAATTGGCGATCTGGCCGCAGCGTTGCGGGCGGCGCAGGACGCCGGCCTTGCGGTGCGCTGCCTGTCGTTGCAACAGCCCATCACCGGCGAGCGAACCGACTTCCTGTTGCAGCTGCGCGCCATCGCCTCACAGTTCCCGGCCATTCAAACCGTGGCGCCGCTGCCGCGCGAGCAGTCGATTGCCGTGCCGACCACCGGCTACGGCGATGTCCGGGCGGTGGCGCTGGCGCGGCTGGCATTGCCGTCGGTGAAGAACATCCAGGTGGATTGGGCGCAGTACGGACCCAAGCTCGCGCAGGTGGCGCTGACGTTTGGCGCCAACGATCTCGATCGGGTGTCGACCGTTGACGATCCCACGCTGGGGAAGCGCCGGACCGCGATTGAAGTTGTGCGGCGCAATATTGCCGCGGCTGGTTTTACGGCGATCGAAAAATCCTTCGACTCGGAGAGGACATGAAGCCGGACAAAACGAGTTCAGGCCGCGTCTTCTTCTTCAGCTAAACGGATCGGCACCTCCACCCCGTCGGCGAACCGTGCTGCGATAACAAGTTCGCCGTTCATGGCTTCGATGAACTTGCGCAGCGTTCCCACGTAGAGCTCCGTCCGTCGCTCCATCTTCGATACTTCTGCCTGGCTCACACCGAGGAGTTCGGCCATCGTCTCCTGCGTGAGACCTCGCGCCTTTCGAAGCTGCGAGAGGTGCAGATCGTCCGACAGGCGGCGCGCTTCAGCCTCCATCCGATTGCGGGTTTCCGGCTTCGTGCGAGCCTTGATGTCAGACCACTTGTGGTGCTTCATATCAGTCCTTCCCGTTCCAGTTCCCGAAGGTATTCGTCGTAGAGCGTGTCGGCAATTGGAACGTGTTCGTCGTACCAACGATCGTTGCCAGTCTTGTCGCCGCCCAACAGGAGAATCGCCGCTCGCCGCTGGTCGAACGCATACAGGACCCGGTACGGCCGGCCCTCGTGCTGAATTCGCAGCTCGCGCATGTGGCGGTGTCGAGATGTCGCAATGCCCGAGGAGTATGGAAACGGCAGCGACGGTCCGTGTTCAACGAGCAACTCCACGACTCGACCGACGCTGACCTGTTCTTCGTCTTTTGAGATACTCGAACCAGCCGGCGAATTCGTCGGTGCCCTCAACCTCCCACGCCACGTTGAAAAATATGCCACATATAGAATAATGCGTCAAGGGTTATATCTCGCACCAACCTCGACGTGGGCACCGAAAGCCTTGGGCTACAACTTGCGTTCGCGCTCGCCACGCCTACCGCATGTAGTAAGCGGCACTTGACATATTCGCCCTTCCTTCGCTATGCTCGCTGTTTTTGGAGCAATCAGTCCAGCGGACAAACGTACATGAAGATCCTGCGTCGGGGCATCTCTGATATGGCTCGGCAGGTAGGGTAAATCCCGGGCAAACCCTGTCGGAAGTTCCTTTGTCTAGTGATCTCAGACGCCTCGCGCCTCGCTCAGGGCTAGCGTGACCCCCCTTCGGCTTGGCGCAGTTTCGTATCTGAATACGAAACCGCTGGTGTACGGTCTTGACGCGTTTCCCGATCAATTTGCTGTTCGCTTCGATGTGCCGTCGAAGTGCGCGGTCCTGCTGCACGACAACAAGGTCGACCTCGGGCTGATCCCGGCCATCGAGTATCTCGTCGATGATTACCGAATCGTGACGGACATCTCCATCGCCTCGGACGGCCCGGTCGCCACGGTCGCCGTGTTTACCCGCAAGGACATGCGCGACGTGACGTCGCTCGCGCTCGACCTGAGCTCGCGCACGTCGGTGGCGCTGACGCGCGTGCTGTGCGCGAAACACTGGCGCATCGCGCCGGTATTGACGCCCGCCGAGCCCGATCTCGAGGCCATGCTGTCGCGCGCCGATGCGGCGCTGCTGATCGGCGATCCCGCATTCGACATCGATCCCGCGAAGTACGGCCTCACTAAGATCGACCTGGGCGCCGAGTGGAAAGCGATGACGGATCTGCCGTTCGTCTACGCGATGTGGGTCGGACGTCCGGGAGCGGCCACGCCGGCGCAGTGCGAAGCGCTCCAGCACGCGCGCAACCGCGGGGTGGCGCACCTCGTGGGCATCGCCCGCGCGGTCGGTGGCGGGAGTGCGGCTCTCGAACGCCGGTCGCTGGTGTACCTGCGTGATAATCTCAAGTACAACCTGGGTGAACGCGAGATGGCCGGCCTGCGGCGCTTTCACGACCTTGCCGTCGAGCTCAAACTCATGCCGCAACTGCGGCCGCTGCGCTTTTACGAATAGACGATGGACCTGAAGCCCTACGAAGAGCAAATCGCCGCGGGCGAGCGCCTCTCGGCAGACGAGGCGCTGCAGCTCTATCGGCATGCGCCGACGTATTGGCTTGGCCGCATGGCCGACCAGGCGCGGCAGCGCAAACATCCCGAAGGCCTCGTCACCTACATCATCGACCGCAACGTCAACTACACCAACGTCTGCGTGGCGCGCTGCAACTTCTGCGCGTTCTACCGCGAGGTGGGGCACGGCGAAGGTTACGTGCTCGCCTTCGACGAGATCTTCAGGAAGATCGAAGAGACCCGCGCGCTGGGCGGCGTCCAACTGCTGTTGCAGGGAGGGCACAACCCTGACCTGCCGCTTGCGTGGTACGAGGACCTGTTCCGCGCGGTGAAGCAGCGCTTCCCGAATTTCAAGCTGCATGCGCTGTCGCCGCCGGAAGTGCTGCACATTTCGCGCATGGCGAAGCTGCCGGTACCGGAGGTGATCGCGCGCCTGATTGCCGCCGGCCTCGATAGCATCCCCGGCGGCGGTGCGGAAATCCTGGTCGATCGCGTTCGCAAGCTGCTGAACTGCTACAGCAAGGCCAGCGCGGATGAGTGGCTCGACGTGATGCGGCACGCGCATCGGGCCGGGCTGCGTACCACGGCGACGATGATGTACGGCACGGTGGAGTCCGACGAAGAGCGCCTCGAGCACCTGCTGCGCTTGCGCGCGGTGCAGGACGAGACCGGCGGCTTTACCGCGTTTATCACGTGGAGCTATCAGCCCGAGCACACCGAGCGCGGCGGCACCGAGGCGACGGGCATCGACTATTTGCGCACGCTGGCCATCGCGCGGCTGGTGCTCGACAACTTCGACAACCTGCAGGCGTCGTGGGTCACCCAAGGCGGGAAGGTGGGCCAGTTGAGCCTCGCCTTCGGCGCCAACGACATGGGCAGCGTGATGATCGAGGAAAACGTCGTCCGGGCGGCGGGCGCCTCGTATTGCATGGACGAAGTCGAGATCGTGCGCAACGTCGAAGACGCCGGCTTCGTGGCCAAGCGGCGCAACATGCACTACGAGATTCTCGGCGATCCCTTCTTCCGCGAGCACGACGTGCCGCGCACGCTGGAACTGTCAAAGGCGCGAGCGGACGGTGACACCTCCGTGCCGGCAGAACTGATGAACTATCCGGCGCGAAGCGCGGCCGGGAAGAAGCAGCGCTCCGGGCCGGTCTCACCCGTGTCATGACCACGCTTCGGGCGGCTTGGGCGTTGCCGATCGACCGGCCGCCCATTCGAAACGCGATCATTGAGATTGAGGGCGGCCGGATTACCGGGATCCGGGATCCGGGATCCGGGATCCGGGGTGCCGAGAGTGCGAGCGACCTCGGGAACGTCGCGGTTCTTCCAGGACTCGTCAACGCACACACCCATCTCGAACTCTCGTGGCTGCGCGGACGTGTGCCTCCCGCAAATCAATTCACCGACTGGGTGAAGACCCTGGTCGGGATCCGGCGCGGTACCGAGCAGCTGATCACGCCGGAAGTGATGGGCCCGGTGCGTGACGCCATTCGCGAGCTGCGAGCGTCGGGAACCGTGGCGGTTGGCGACATCACCAACTCGCTGGCCGCGGTCGAGCCGATGCTCGAGGCCGGGCTGCATGGCGTGGTGTTTCACGAGCTGCTGGGGTTCGCCGAGCGCGACGGCACCCTGGTCGACACGACTCGCGCGCGGCGCGCGGCGGCGGCGGCCCGCGGCGCGCGGATCAGCCTGGCGCCGCATGCGCCGTATTCGACCTCGGTTGAGCTGTTCAAGGCGATCCGCGCGGCGGTGTCGGATTCGGCCTGCCCGATTCTGAGTGTGCACCTTGGCGAGTCGGTGGAAGAAATGGAGCTGCTCGAAAAGGGCAGCGGTCCGTGGCGGGCCGTGTTGCAGGCGATCGGCGTGTGGCGCGAGGACTGGGAGATTCCGGCGTGCGGGCCGGTGCAATTTCTCGATCGCCATGGCGTGATCGACAACCGCACGCTGGTGGTGCACGGCGTGCAATTCGACGAGGCGGCGCTCGATCGGTTGCGCGAGCTCGGCGCCACGCTCGTGACCTGCCCGCGCAGCAATCGCTGGGTGGGCGCCGGCTATCCGCCGCTCGATCGGTTCTATCGCTCCGGTGTGCCGATCGCCGTCGGCACCGACAGCCTGGCCAGCGTCGACGATCTCAATCTCTTCTCCGAGCTGAACACGATGCGCTGGCTCGCTCCCGAGGTGACCGCGCGGACAATCCTGGAGAGCGCCACCCTCGTCGGGGCCAAGGCATTGGGGCTGGAATCCGAGTTGGGCTCAATTACGCCTGGCAAGCGCGCCGAGTTGATCGCCGTCCAGCTGCCGGCTGCGGTCGAGGACGTGGAAGAGTATCTTGTAAGCGGGATCGCTCCAGCGCAGGTCACGTGGGTAAATTAACCACTTATCTCTCGTTCATACGGTTCAGCCACTCGGTGTTCGCGCTGCCGTTTGCGCTGACGGGGGCGCTGCTGGCGTGGCGAATCGCTCCGTTCGAGTGGCGGCAGATACTGTGGGTGATCGTTGCGATGGTATCGGCGCGGAGCGCCGCGATGGGGTTCAACCGCCTCGTCGACGCGCGCCTG
The DNA here is from genome assembly GCA_964513235.1 of uncultured Acidobacterium sp. Lineage (GTDB taxonomy): Bacteria > Acidobacteriota > Vicinamibacteria > Vicinamibacterales > UBA2999 > 12-FULL-67-14b. Next base: position 6,727 of record CAZEMI010000068.1, on the reverse strand, counting down.
GACGCGCGCAATCCGCGCACGGCCGCGCGCGAGATCCCGCGCGGCGTGTTGAGTCGCCGCGATGCGGCCATCTTCGTGGTGATCACGTCGGCGATCTTCATCGCCGCCGCGTTTCAGCTGAACCGGATCTGCGGCCTGCTGTCGCCGGTGGCGCTCGCCATCGTGTTCTGGTATTCGCTGGCCAAGCGGTTCACCTCCTATACGCAGGCCTTTCTGGGACTCGCCATGGCGGTGGCGCCAGTGGGCGGGTGGCTGGCGGCGGGTGGCGCCATCGACGCGCCGGAACCGTGGCTGCTCGGACTGGCGATCGGGTTGTGGGTAGGCGGCTTCGACATTCTTTATGCGTGCCAGGATCTCGACTTCGATCGCGCGCACGGGTTGCACTCGATCCCGGTGCGTTTCGGCGTGGCGCGGTCGCTCGTGATCTCGCGGGTGATGCACGTCGCGACCATCGCGTGCATGGTGGCGCTCGGCCTGCTGGTGCCACTCGGCCCGATTTATTTTGCCGGTGTGGCGCTCGTGGCCGGCTTGCTGTACTACGAGCAGTCGCTCGTCTCGGAGCACGACCTGTCGCAGGTGAAGCGCGCCTTCGATCTCAACGGGTGGGTCGGCATCCTGTACTTCATCTCCACGGGGATCGCGCTGTATGTCCGTTGAGGCGAAGGGTCGCCCGGCTAAAGCTGGGGGCGATAGGACCGATGATCGTGCGACGCTCGACAAGGCGTCCGAGAAGATCGCGGGGATGTTCGACGCGATCGCGGCCCGCTACGATCTTCTCAACACGGTGCTTTCTGGAGGGCTCGATCGCTATTGGCGGCGTCGCGCGATAGCCTCCCTGCACCTGACCGGCCGCGAGCGCGTCCTCGATGTCTGCACCGGTACGGCGGATGTGGCGATTGGCGCCGCCCGTCGGACAAGCGGCGCCGCCCGCGTGGTGGGCGTGGATTTCTCCGGGTCGATGCTGACGCACGGCCTCGAAAAAGTGAGGATCCTGCGGCTCGCCGATCGCATCCAGCTGATTCGCGGCGATGCGATGGCATTGCCGGTCACCAGCCGGTCGGTCGACGCGGCGACGATCGCCTTCGGCATTCGCAACGTCCAGCGCGCGGACGTGGCGTGCGCCGAATTGTTAAGAGTGTTAAGGCCTGGCGGCCGTCTCGCGATCCTCGAGTTTGGGCTGCCGGTGTTTCCCGCGGTGCGGCCGCTGTATCTCTGGTACCTCAACCACGTGCTGCCGCGCATTGGTCGAGCTGTGTCGAAGCACGACGCGGCGTATACCTATCTGCCGGAGTCGGTTGGATCGTTCCAGTTTGGCGACGAGTTCGCGCGGATCCTCACAAACGCGGGATTTTCACAGGTCAAGGCAAGACCGCTGGCGCTGGGGATCGTCTATCTGTACACGGCGCTCAAGAGTTCCAGGGGTTCCACAGGTTCCAGAAGTGCCAAAGGTTGAGTTCGAGAACGGTTATAAGCGTTCGGAACCCTGCCCTTGGAACCGGGGGAACCCGTGGAACCCGTGGAACCCTTGGAACCCTTGGAACCCCTGTATAATTCCGTAAGTCCCTGATGTACTTCGACTTCGACGATCGCTACCGCGACATCGAGCCGGTCGGGTCGGCGATCAATCGTCGAGACGGCGTCGCTATGGCGATCGTGCTGCACGTCGTGCTCTTCGCGGCGCTGAGGGCGCTGCCGCAATATCTGCCCGCGTCGCAGCAGGTCGAACTGATGCAGCCGCAACCGCAGCCGCGCGACGAGCCGCCGATGTTCGTGTTCGTGCAGCCGCGCGTGGAATTGCCGGCGCTGCGCGAAAGCCCGCGTCCGGAGGTCTCCGATCTCGATCGCAGCGCGCGATCGCCACTGAAGGCTCCATCGCTCGAGAGCGCCCTGCCGATGGCGCGTGGCAACTCGCGCGAGCGGACCGAAGCGGCGCCCGAAGAGAAGATGCGCGGACCGGGCCCCGCCCCTGAAACTGCGCCGCCGGCGCCACCGGTGGTCGAGCAGCCGTCAGTCACCGATCAGCGCAACGCCGAAATGGCCATGATGCAGCGTCCGCAAATGCAGCCGCCTCCCGGCGGCTCGCTCGGCGACGCGCTGAGGAACCTCCAGAAGTACGTCCAGAACGAATCCTTCAGCAATCAAAAGGGGCAGACGCAGGAGTTTGGCCCGCTGCAGTTCGACACCAAGGGCGTCGAGTTCGGGCCGTGGATCCGCCGGTTCATTTCGCAGGTGCGCCGCAACTGGTTCGTGCCGATGGCGGCGATGACCATGCGCGGGCGCGTCGTGATTACGTTCTTCGTGCATCGCAACGGGACGTTGACGGACGTGACGGTGATTCGCCCTTCGGAGATCGAGTCGTTCAATACCGCCGCGGTGAATGCGCTGATGGCCTCGAATCCGACCACGCCGCTGCCGCCCGAGTATCCGGACGACAAGGCGTTTTTCACGGTCACGTTCTATTACAACGAATCCCCGCCCGGTCAGTGAAGCCGCTCATCGCGATCCTGGGCCCGACAGCCACTGGCAAAAGTGCGCTGGGCATCGCCATTGCCGAACGCTTCAACGGCGAAATCATCAACTGCGATTCGACCGCCGTGTATCGCGGGTTCGACATCGGCACCGACAAAGTGCCGATGCACGAGCAGCGCGGCATCCCGCATCACCTGATCGACATCGCCAAGCCGACCGATGAATACACCGCGGCGCAGTTTGCGCGCGACGCCGCCGCCGTCGTCAACGATCTCCATGCCAGAGGAAAGCTGCCGATTCTCGTTGGCGGCACCGGGTTCTACTACCGCGCCCTGACGCGGGGGCTGTTCCCGGGGCCTGGCAAGGACGCCGAGTTGCGAAGCCGCCTGGAGCGGGTGGCCGAGCGCAAGGGCGTCGAAAAACTGCATCGCATGGTGGCGCGGGTCGATCGGGAGTCGGCGGCGCGCATCCAGCCGCGCGACTTGAAGCGGCTGGTGCGGGCCCTCGAGGTCTATTTCCAGACCGGGCGGCCGCTGACCGCGCACTTCGAAGATACGGTGTCGCCGCTGGGCAAGGATGTGCAGGTTGGCGCCATCGCCCTACGCATGCCGGCGCCGTGGCTGGCCGATCGCCTGGCCAAGCGGGTGGACGCGCAGTTTGCAGCCGGGCTGCTTGATGAAATCCGCGGCCTGCTGGCCTCGGGTGTGCCGCCAGATGCGCGCCCGTTCGGCGGGCTGGTGTATCGACAGGCCCTGGAACACCTTCGGGGGATGCGCGACGAGGCCGCCACGCGCACACTGATTACGCAGGAGAACCGAAAATACGCGCGGCGCCAGTTGATCTGGTTCCGAAAAGAGCCTAACCTTGTGTGGTTTGACGGTCCCGGCACTAACGCCGAAGTGCAGGACAGCGTGATTAGGGAGCTGGCCGCGCGGGACCTGTTGAAGGATGGGAACCATGCCGCCGATTCCTGAAGCGAAGACCGGTGCCCCGAACATTCAGGATGTATTCCTGAACTACGCTCGCCGTGAAAAGCTCCCCGTGACCGTGCATCTGCTGGATGGCCGTGAATTCGAAGCGCGCATCAAGAACTTCGATCGGTTTGCCCTGATCGTCGAACACGCGGGGATGGATCACCTGATTTTCAAGCACGCCATCGCCACCATCCGTACGCCTCGCAGCGTCCCGAACTACTTCTCGTCACACCATCCCTGATGAGACGTCTTGTCTTCAAGACGTCTCGCCCCGCCGGAGGCGGGGCGAGATGACGCTGTGTTCGCGCGCGTCATCCTAATCGTTCTCGACAGCGTGGGCATCGGCGAATTGCCGGATGCCGCGCTGTACGAGGACCGGGGCAGCAACACGCTCGGCAACATCGCCGCGCGGGTGCCCCTGAACATTCCCACGCTCGCGGCGATGGGCCTCGCGAAGCTCGTCCCGCTGCCCGGGAGCGCGCCCGCGGCTGCGACGGCCGCCTACGGGCGCATGGCCGAGCGATCGGCGGGGAAAGACTCGGTCACGGGGCATTGGGAGCTGATGGGCCTCGTGCTCGATCGCCCGTTCCCGACCTTCGCGAACGGCTTTCCGAAAGACCTGATCACGGCATTCGAATCGCGCATCGGCCGCCAGTCGATCGGCAACGTCGTGGCGTCGGGCACCGCCATCATCGACGAGCTCGGGCCGCTGCACATGGAAACGGGCTACCCGATCGTCTACACGTCGGCCGACAGCGTGTTCCAGATCGCCGCGCATGAAGGCATCGTGCCGGTCCCCCAGCTTTACAAGTGGTGCCACGTGGCGTACGACCTGGCCGTGACAGGCCTTGGCCTGGGCCGCGTGATCGCGCGGCCATTCATCGGCCTTCCCGGATCCTTTCAGCGCACCTCCAATCGGCATGACTACGCGATGCCGCCGACCTCCGAGACGCTGCTCGACCGGCTGCTCGGCGCCGGGCACCACGTCGCGTCGGTGGGCAAGGTGTCGGACTTGTTCGCGGGCCGCGGCATCTCGGAGTCGCATCCCACCAAGAGCGACGCCGACGGCGTGGATCGCGTGGCAGCGCTGATGTCCACGCAGGCGAGCGGTTTGATCTTCGCCAACCTGGTGGATTTCGACACCGTCTACGGGCACCGCAACGACACCGCCGGCTACGCCGCCAACCTCGAACGATTCGACGCGCGCCTGCCGGGTGTGCTGGCGAAGCTTCGCGACGACGATCTGCTCGTGATCACCGCGGACCATGGCAACGATCCGACGACGCCGAGCACCGACCATTCGCGCGAGCACGTGCCGGTGCTGTTGTACGGACGGTCGATCAAGGCAGGCACCGATATCGGCACCCGCGCCACGTTTGCGGATCTCGGGCAGACGCTGGCGGAGGTGTTCGGCGTGGGGCCGCTGCCACACGGCACCAGCTTCATCCAGGAGATAATGGGTCGCGCATGACGCCGTCGATCCGTGAGCAGCTCGAGCAGCGCGAGCGCGAGATCCTGGCGCCGCAGGCGTCAAAGAGCGCCGCCAGCAAGGGGCGGGTACGGAGGGAAGCGGAAGACGCGATCCGCCCGGCGTTCCAGCGCGATCGCGATCGGATCGTCCACACCAAGGCGTTCCGGCGGCTCAAGCACAAGACGCAGGTGTTTTTCTCGCCCGCCGGCGATCACTACCGCACGCGCCTCACGCACACGCTCGAAGTGGCGCAGATCGCCCGCACCATTGCGAAGGTGCTGCATCTGCACGAAGAGCTCACCGAGGCCATTGCGCTCGGGCATGACCTCGGCCACACGCCGTTCGGCCACGCCGGCGAGCGCGTGTTGGGCGAGCTCGTGCCGGGTGGCTTCAACCACTACGAACAGAGCCTGCGCATCGTCGACGTGCTCGAGAACAATCGCCAGGGCCTGAACCTGACCTGGGAAGTGCGCGACGGCATTGCGCGCCACTCGAAAGGGAAGCACGGCATGCCGGTGGGCGCGCCGCCCGAACACCGTGCCAGCACCATCGAAGGCCAGGTCGCGCGCGTGGCCGACATCGTGGCCTACGTGAATCACGACATCGACGATGCAGTGCGCGCGGGAATCCTGAGTGAGTCGGCGCTGCCGAGACAGCCCGTCGAGTTGCTGGGACATTCATCGTCCGAGCGCATCGGTAAGCTGGTCACGGATGTCGTGCATCAGACGATCGCGGGCGGCTTGAGTGAGATTCGCATGAGCGAGCCGGTGCTCAATGCGCTGGTCGATCTACGCAGCTACCTGTTCGACGCGGTCTACGAGAACCAGATCGCGACCGCGGAATTCGCCAAAGCCGCGGGCATCCTGGGCGGCCTCTGGGAGAAAGTCCGCAAACGTCCCGAAGATTTCCTCGATCTCCGCACGGTCGAGGCCGAAGGGGTGGATGTGGCGGCACAGGATTTCCTCGCGGGCATGACCGACCGCTATGCCGTGCGCCTGTTCGAAGAGCTCTTCATTCCCAAACCCTGGGTCGAAGCAGGCCGCCGTCTCGACTAGTCGGGCGGGACTTCCACCTTCGCGCCTCGGTGGACTTCGAAAGGTCCGCCCCGACCTACTAGAATTGGGGGATGGTTCCGCGCATCCTTGGGCTCCATCACGTCACCGCGACCGTCGACGACGCACAGGCGGACCTGGATTTCTGCCTCGATCTGCTCGGCCTGCGGCTCGTCAAGAAGACCGTCAACTTCGATAACCACCACGTCTATCACTTCTATTACGGCAACACGGTTGGGCAACCCGGCACGATTTGGACGACGTTCCCTTACAAAGGGCATGGCGTTCGCGCCGGCACGAAGGGCGCGGGGCAGGTCGTCACGACAGTCTTCTCGGTTCCGGTCGGGTCGCTCGAGTTCTGGCGCACCCGGTTTCGCAAGGCCAGCGTGGCGTTCAGTGATATCGAGGCGCATTTCGGCGAGCCCGCAGTGGCCTTCACCGATCCCAGCGGGTTGCGGTTCGAGTTCGTCGCCAACGATAGCGACACGCGCGCGGGGTGGACGGGGACGATCGCGGCGAACGCGGCGATTCGTGGGTTGCACAGCGTCGCTATGGAAGTGCGGCAGGCCGGACCGTCGATTGATTTCCTGACGAAGGTGCTCGGCTACCACGTGGTTGCCGAGGCTGGAAACCGCACGCGCGTCGTCGCGATGGGTAACGTGCCCGGACACCTTATTGACGTGATCGAAGTGCCGGACGCGAAACCCGCCGTGAATGGTGTGGGCACCGTGCATCACGTGGCGATGGCCATCGGCAGCGAT
>CAZEMI010000067.1:0-3181 GCA_964513235.1 uncultured Acidobacterium sp. | reverse complement strand
AGCAGCCGCGTCGCAATGTCGGGCGTGCTCATCCGGCCGGCGGCGTTGATGCGTGGCGCCACCATGAAACCAATGTGATAGCTGTCGATGGTCTTGCCGGAGAGGCCGGCGGCCTCGAACAATGCGCGCAAGCCCACCTTGTGGGGCCCCTTTGTCAGCATCTGCAGGCCGAGCTTGGCAATGATGCGGTTCTCGCCGACCAGCGGCACCACGTCCGCGAGCGTGCCAATCGAGGCGATCTTCACGAATGCCGGCAGCCACGCCGACTTCCCTGCCCGATGGCAGAGCGCCTGCACCAGCTTAAGGGCCACGCCCACGCCGGCGAGGTTCTTGTCGGGATAGCTGCAATCGTGCCGCTTGGGGTTCACCACCGCGCAGCAGTCCGGCAGCTCGCTGTCGGGTTCGTGATGGTCGGTGATGATCAGGTCGACGCCGAGCTCGCGGGCCCGCCGCGCCGCTTCGGCGCCGCGAATGCCGCAGTCCACCGACACGATCAGCTTGACGCCTTCGGCGTGCAGGCGATCGATGGTGCCGGGCTGCAGGCCGTAGCCATCCGTGAGGCGCTCGGGAATGAAATGCGTGACGTCCGCCCCGAGCAGCTCGAGGGCGCGGCGAAGAATCACCGTCGAGGTGATGCCATCGACGTCGTAGTCGCCGTGCACCGAAATCCGCTCGCGACCGGCAATGGCTTTCTCGAGCCGATCGACCGCGGCTGCGAGGCCGGCAAGCTTGAACGGATCGTGAAGCTGATCGAGTGACGGATTCAGGAAGCGCGAGGCTTCGTCGGGATCGGTCAGGCCGCGGATCGCCAGCAGGCGCGCCGTCACGGGAGACAGATGCAGCTCGCGCTCGAGCAGCGTCGCGGCGGCGAGATCATGCGATCGCGTGTTCCAGATTGGAGGTACTGACAACTGGCAACTCTTAACTGCGACACTCAACTGTCAACTCTCAACTCTCAACTTTCAATGATCCCTACCGAGCCCATCTTTCGAAATTTCTGATACCGCGCCTCGAGGCGCGTCGGTACGTCCATCGCGCTCACTTCGGCGAGCGCGCGCGAGAGCGCGATGTCGACGAGCGCCGCGGCCTGCTCGGGGTTGGTATGCGCGCCGCCAACCGGCTCGCCGATGATCTCATCGATGAGTTCCAGCCGCAGCAGATCGGGCGCGGTGATCTTCAGCGCTTCCGACGCTTCCACCTTCTTGCTGGCGTCGCGCCACAGAATGGCCGCGCATCCTTCGGGCGGAATCACGCTGTAGATCGCGAATTCGTGCATCAGGATGCGATCGCCGACGGCAATGCCGAGGGCGCCGCCGCTGCCGCCTTCGCCGTGCACCAGGACGATCACCGGCACTTCGAGCATCGCCATCTCGCGGAGGTTCCACGCGATGGCTTCGGCGACACCGCGCTCTTCGGATTCGATGCCGGGGTACGCCGCCGGCGTATCCACGAAACAGATGATCGGCCGCCCGAACTTCTGCGCCATCTCCATGGTCCGCATCGCCTTGCGGTAGCCATCCGGACGCGCGTAGCCGAAGTTGCGGTAGATCTTCTGCTTGGTGTCGCTGCCCTTCTGATGCCCCACCACCAGGATCGGCTCGCCCTTGTAGAACGCGGTACCGGTGACGATGGCGTGGTCGTCCGCGAAGCGGCGATCGCCGTGTAGCTCGACGAATTCCGTGAACAGCCGCTCCACGTAATCGAGCGTGGTCGGCCGGGACGGATGGCGCGCCACCTGCACGCGCTGCCACGGGGTGAGGTTGCGATACAGATCGCCGCGCATCGCGTCCACGCGCGATTCAAGGCGCGCAATCTCGCGATCGCGGTCCTCGCTCGGGTCGAGCGCCGCCAGCGCCTCGATCTCCTTCAGGAGGACTCCAATCGGTTCTTCGAATTCGAGCAGTTCAGGCATCAGGGGACTTGGGGCTTGGGACCTGGGGCTTGGGGATCATGAATGGATGGTAACCGAGCCAGGCCCGCACAGTTGCTCGACGTCGGCGACGAACTGCTCGGAGGTGCGGACGCGAATCGACTGGGTGACCTCGGCGCGGACAATGACGCGGCGCGAGCCGCCGTTCATCTCCACTTCGACCGCCACCGGCCGATCGCCGCGGTGCCGCGTCATCAGCTCCCACAGGGCCTCAATCGTCTCACGCGGACAGGTGGCCTTCAACCGGATCCTCACCCCGCGCGACAGCCGCTCGCGCAGCGCCGACAGCGGCAGGATGTCGGCGCACTGGAAGCGCGAGTTCTCCTCGTCGCGCTCGAACTTGCCGCGCACGAGCAGCAAGGCGCCGTTCTCGATCAGCATGCGGTGCTTGCCGTACATTTCCGGAAACACCACCACTTCGACGGCGCCCTGGTGATCCTCGAGCGTGAACACGCACATCGGATCGCCCTTCTTGGTTTTCAAGCCGCGGAACCCGGAGACGATGCCGCCGACGTAGACATCCTCGATGATCAGCCGCCCGGGCGAGCCATCCGTGCTCTGCGGGATTTCCGTCATCGTCAGATCGCCGACCGTCTTGGCGCCGAACGCGCGGAGGTTCTCGGCGTGTCGATCGATCGGGTGGCCGCTCAAGTACAGGCCGAGCGCATCCTTCTCGTGCGCGAGCAGCTCCATCTCGGTCCATGGCGGCGAATCCGGGAGGCGAATGATCGACAGCCCGCCCTCCTCGCCGCCGCCGAACAGATCCGATTGTCCGAGGTCGCGATCGCGCTGCGTCCGGTTGCCGTGCTCGATGGCGCTATCGACCGCGCCAAAGAACTTCGCCCGCCCGGCGGCCAGCGTCACGCCCTTCGGGATCAGGCTGTCGCAGGCGCCGGACTTCACCAGCGCCTCGAGGACCTTCTTGTTGACGATGCGGAGATCGAGCTCTTCGCAGAGCTGATGGAGCGAGGTGATCGGGCCGACCCGCTCGCGCACCTCGATGATCGCGCAAATGGCGCCTTCGCCGAGCCCCTTGATCGCAGTGAGGCCGAACCGCACGCCTTCGGGCACCACCGTGAAGTGCAGCTGGCTCTCGTTGATGTCGGGCGGCAGCACCGCGATGCCGCGTTCGCGCGACTCGCTGATATAGACCGCCAGCTTCGCGGTGTTCGCGGCTTCGATGGTCAGCAGCGCCGCGGCAAAGTGGCGCGGGTAATTCGCCTTGAGATACGCCGTTTGATAGGCGAGAAA
>CAZEMI010000066.1:0-14559 GCA_964513235.1 uncultured Acidobacterium sp. | reverse complement strand
GGCCAACCTGCCGTCGCGGCCGGCCGGCGGGCCGCTGCGATTACCGGATGCGCTGCTGATGCCGATGGTCTCGAGCGAGATCCTCGGCTTCGATCCCGAGACCGGCACGCCCACGGTCACCGTGCGTGCGGCCGGTGAGATCGGCGTGCAGCCCTTCTTCCGTCCCGGCGTGAGGCTCACCGCCCCGCAGGTGATCACCGTGAGCCGCGAGGGGCAGCTGCAGGGATTTGGGCGGCGATTCGAACCGCCGCCGCAGGCGTTGCCCTTTCCCCTTCCCGGCGCACTGGCGCTTCCCTGACACGTACGTTGGCCACGGAGACACAGAGACACGGCGCTGCTGCCGGCGTCCTCCGCGCCTCCGCACCTCCGTGTGAAACGTCGGTGGCAGCAGCTAGGTTCGTGTCAGCACGCCATCAGGCACGCGCACGCCGGATGGCTGCCGTGTTCAGCCGCGCGTCGTCTACTGCTGCCCCGCCGTCGTCGTCGGCTTCGGCTCCGCCTTGCCCGCGTCCAGATCGTTCCAGTTCATGATCGCGTTGAAACCGAGCGAGTAGGTGCCCTGGGTCTGCCAGCGCCAGAACGGGCGGATGGCAAACATCACGACGTGGCCCTTGCCGAGCGGCACGTCCACGAGCGCGGCGCGGTTGGACAGGAACTGGCCGTTGGCCAGTGTGCCCGACAGCAGCATGTCATTCGGGCTCTGCGGGAACGACAGCACCACGCGCGGGCGGGAATCGGTGAACGTGATGCCGAACTGTCCCGCCATCCGCCGGAACTCGGCGGCCGCGTCAGCCTGCGGACGCTCGGCCGGGGCGTCCGGATCCGGCTCGAGCGGATTGATGCGCAGCGGTTGCGCATTCGGCGTCGTGTTCTGCGCCATGCCGGCGTTGGCGCCGGCGCCGCAGAAGCCCGCGAACTCCGGCGGGATGCCGCCGCCGCCCACGTTCAGCACCGGTGATTGGTTGAAATAGATCGGCAGGTCGGTGCCTTCGTAGCCGTAGGCGAGCGGGCTCTTCAGGTCCGACCACTTCCCTCGCAGGATCGATCCGCGCGCGAACAACTGCTCCGGCGTCTCGATGGTGACACCCGACGTCACCGCATACGCCGGGAAGATCGTCGCCGTCGATCCTTCGGTGATGAGCAGACCGCCCTCCTGCACGAAGGTCGCGAGGTTGATCAGGCCGTCGAGACCCATGCCGCCGCGGATGTCGTCGGCCTGATCGACGTAGCCCAGGTTGGGCGTCTGGTCGGTCTTCTTGTATGGCAGGGGCGTGGCGCCGGTCATCGGCATGCCGTTGACCTGCGACTGCGCCGTGCCGCCGACGTGCGGGAAGATGATGACGTCGTACTTCGCGCGCAGGTTGCCTTCCTTCAGCTTCTGATCGGCGAAGTAGGTGTAGGGGATCCCGTAGGTGTCGAGCGTCGCACGCACCCAGCCTTCGTCCTGCGTGCGCGTCCAACTGTGGACGTAGCCGATCCGCGGCACGTCCAGTTCGTGCGTCGGCACTGGCGGCGCCGCGGCAACGGCCCACGCCGACAGGCCGAGGTCGCGCAGCATCGGCTCGAGCGTCGCGCCATCCGCGTTCGGCACGATCACCGCGCCGGCGCGGAATTTCTTCCCGTTCAGCTCGAAGTCCTCCTCGGCCGCCAGCATTTTCACGTTCGCATTCTTGAAGCGGAACGTGACGAGGTTGTTGTCGGCCGTGTGCTCGACGACGAGCGTCGCGCCGGTACCGCTTGCCCCGAGCGCAGTCGAGGGGTCGATGCCGCCGCCGGCCTTGACCGGGCCGGCGATCTTCGCCATCGGCTGCGTAAAGATCGACTTGTCGCTGACGGCCTGCAGCCTGACGTTGCGCATGTACTGGAAGGTCCAGCCGGTGTCGTCGTACGGGCGGGGGTTCTGCGGCGGGTAATTCTGGATGGAGAAGTACATCTCCGCCAGCGTGCGGTACGGCTGATCGCCACGGATGACGTAATCGCCGGCCGCCACATTGACGCTGCCCACTTTGAACGCGGCAGTGGCGCGGTGCACTTCGAGGCCCTGGCGCATCAACTCGTTGATGGCGTCGGCGGCGTCGGCCTTGCGGCGCTGGGCCGCCGGCATGACCCACGCTTTGATCGGCCCGTCCACGCCTTCGGCGATCGAGCGCGTGTTCTTCAGCCAGTAGTTCTCGAGGTAGCCCTCCTTGTTTTTGGCGACGTGGCTCAGCGAGAACAGCACCGCCGACTGCTGAATGTTGGTGTTGTTGCGCGGGCCCCACTTGATGAACGGCAGCGGCGGATTCGGACGGAACCATTCCTTGCTCGTCGTCGTCGCACCCGGGCGCACTTCGTACGGATCGGGTCCGTAGCTCTGGACTTCGTAGAAGCGGCCGATCGAGTTGTGCGAGTGGGCGATGAAGAACATGTAGTTCGGGACCCAGCCGTCGTAGAACCCGTAGGTCCACACGCCGGGCACGCCGCGCTTGGTCATCTCCATCACGTCGTTCTGGGCCAGCTGCCACCACTCGCTGATGGTGATCGGATCGAGGGCGTCGTTGTAGGGACCGGTGCCGGTCGAGGAGTAGAGGTAGGTCTGCGCCTCGTGGAGGTCGTGCATCACGGTCGGGTACCACTGCAACTGTGTGCGCGTGACCGCCTTGGTGAGCTCGAGGAACTGGCCCATGCCGTCGCGGTTGTTGTCGTGCTGCACGTATTTGCCCCAGTACATCAGCGGCAGCCGGGCGTCGCCGCGGGCGCGGGTCTTGTTGAAGTAGTAGGTGTCGACCTGCTTTTCGCGCCCGTCCACCTCAATCACCGGCGTGATCAACGTGATGACATTGTTGCGGATGTTCTGGATGAACGGCGTCTCTTCGACGATCAGCCGGTAGGCCAGCTCGATCAGCATCTCGGGCCCGCCGTTCTCCGGCGAGTGCATGCCGCTCACGAGGTAGTAGATCGGCTTGGCGGTCTTGACGAGCGCCTGCGCCTGCACGTCGGTGGTCCTGCGCGGATCGTTCAACGCCGCCAGCTGATCGCGGTACTTCTCGAGCGATTTGATCGTCGCCTCGTCTGCGATAGCCAGCGCCACCATGTCGCGGCCCTCTTCGCTCGTGCCGATCTTCCAGTAGCGCGCGCGCGGCGACACCTTGGCGAGGTGCTGGTAGTAGCGATGGATGTCTGTGGCGTAGGTCAGCTCACCCGGCTGGCCGACGTAGCGGCCGAGGAACTTGAGCGGCGTCGGCACCGTGTCTGAGGCGGGCAGATGATCGACGAGCTCCGTCGAGATCCGCGCATCCTGCAGCGACTCCTTGATCTTCGCCGTGTACTCGGCGTCGATCTTCTGCGGCACCGGCGCCTTTGACTGGGCGTTGACGCCAACGGCCGCACAGTACGCCGACAAGATCAGCGCCGCGATTATCTTCTTCATGGACTCCTCCGAACCGGTCGATCGTAGAACGGCCGTAGAACGCTCGTTGAACTGCTGCAGAACAATCAGTATATGAGGACTCCATCCTGGCAGGACCTCCCGGATGGTGTGATGCGACGGAATCAGGTGCAACATCTGGCTTTCCCGGCGCGCCGGCGCTTCCCTGACACGTAGGTTGGCCACCGAGACACAGAGACACGGAGGCCGACGCGACGGCCGGCCGTAGGCCGGCCTCAGCGAATCGCGTGTGCCTGCTTCTCCGCGCCTCCGCGCCTCCGTGTGAAACGTCCGTGGCAGTAGCTAGGTCCGTGTCAGCACGCCATCAGGCACGCGCACGCCTGAAGGCTGCAGCGCGCAGTGGAGCCGGACGTACGTGGCGACGCCGGTGAGGCCGACGAACTGAAACACCACGCCGCGGACCACCCACGCGAGCACCTGCAACGGCAGCGCGGCGAGGCCGACGAACGGCACGAACGCAATCAAGCCGAGCGCGGTGGTGGCGAGAATCGAGGCGGCCGTGGCCATCAGCATCAGCGACAGGATCGCCGCGAGCACTTGCGCGAGCTCCTTCGGGCGGCGGCGAATCAACCTCACCACGTGCGGCACCGCTTCGAGCACGCCGCAGTCCTCCGCCGCCATCACGATCTGCATCAACAGGTAGAGGAAGTTCACCAGCGTGATGACGACGATCACGGTCAGTGAGGCGAGGGTCACGATCAGCGGACCGTCGAGCGTGGGCCAGAGCGGCGGTCCGAAGATGAACGCGAGGTAGGCGCCGGCGATAATCGCGTAGACCATCGTCAGCGCGATGCCCAGCCGCAAGTAGCGGCCGAACAGGATTGTGACGCCGTTGGTGAAGCGCTCGAGCGTGGCCTGGTTGGCCTGCTGCATCGCCGCCAGGCGTAACGGCGGCACCTCAATGGTCCCGGCCGCGCGATCGCCGGCGAGGAGCACCGTCACGCTCCCCGCCTTCACGGCAAACATCAGCACCGACCCGCCGCCCAGCACCACGCCCAGCGCGGCCAGGAACGCCGCCAGCGCCACCGGCTTGGCCAGCAGCACGCCGACCATCGCGGAGATCGTCTGCGTGAGATCGGCGAAGTCAATCAGTTCAAACGGGTTGCCGCCGGCGACCAGTGCCACCAGGACGAGCCCGCCAATCACCGGGACGACGACCAGCGTCTTGAACAGGGTGTCGGCGACGAACTGGACCAGGACGACTTGCCAATTCGCGGCCGTCACCAGGGCACCGCGCTTGAGGGAGAGCTTCAGCAGAGTTCACATTCTACAATGACGAAGCGGATGACCTTACCTCCCGTCGTGACGCGCGCCGTCGCCCGGCTCGCGGCCGGTGGCCTCGTGGCCGCAGCCGCGATCGCCATCGCCGCGGTGGTGATTGAGCGTACGCAGTTGGGCGGGGACCTGGCCACCTCGCGCGGCCGGCTGAAGGCCGAGGTGGAAGGTGAATTTGCCGCGTTGACCAATCGCCTCGATGCCGCGGTGCGCGCGGTGTCGCTCAGCCCCGACCTATTGCGTCTCGCCGATCAGGGCGATCCCGCGGCGCGCCGCCGGCTGTTCGAGCAGGTGATGGCGGCCGCCGATTCTCCGAAGGTCGCGCTCGCCGTCTACGGCGCCACGAGCGAGCCGGTCGCCTGGACCGGGCGATCCGAAACCGACGATCGCCTGACCGGACCCGCGTCGCTCTTCCTGGCGCAAAGCACTCAGGGCCTGCAGCTGGTTCGCGTTCAGCCCGTGCTCGATCCGTCCGATGCGACGCGCCACATCGGCGCCATCGTCGCGGAGGCGCCGCTGCCCGGTTCCCGGGGCGCCGCGCTCGCCGGGTCGGCATTCCTGCTCGACACCAGCATCGTGCCGGTGGCCTTGCGGCTGCAGTTCGAAGGCGGCGCGGAAACGATACCCGGCGCGTTCATCATTCGCTCGCCTTCGGACGAGCCGCTCGTGGCGGTAACCGTGTCGGACGCGGACCTCGCCGCCGCGCGCCAGCGGATCCGCGATCGCGTGTTCGCCGCCGAGCTCACCCTCGCGGCGTTGTTGCTCCTGCTCTTCACCGGCGCGCTCCTCGACTGGCGCCGGTTCACGCGATCGGTCGGTGTCGCCGTGCTGCTGACGCTCGGCATCGTCCTGTTGCTCGTCGCCGGGCGCGCGATTCTCTGGATCGCGGTGCGCAAGGCCGGGCTGGCCGAGCCGTCGCTGCTGGCGTCGGCACCCTGGTCGGTCGTGGCCGCAATCGGACTCGCCTCTCCGCTGGACTTCTTCCTCAGCGGCCTCACCGCCGCCGCGCTGATGGTGCTGGCGGTGTCGAGTTTCGCGCTGTGGCGTTCGGCGCATCGCCCCGGCGTCGGTGTCGTGATCGTCGACCGGCCATCGCTGACGGCGCTGTTCCTGGTTACGCAGCTGGCAGCCGGCGTGGCGGTGACCGCGCTGATCGCGTGGTACGAGTGGATCCTGCGCACGCATGTGTCGCAGACGCCGGTCGACCTGCTGCGTTTCGCCCTCGATCGATGGGACCCGAATCGGCTGCTCGTGATCGTCGGCCTCGTGGCGCTGAATGCGGCGATTGTCGGCCTCGCGATCCAGCTGTTTCGCCTGGCGTGGTCGCCATGGAGTTTTCCGGAACACCGGCGATGGTGGCGGATTCGCGGCGTGGTGGCGTGGTTGTCACCGGCGGCGGTGCTCTTCTTTCCGACGCTCGTCGGCGATCGCGCCCCGCGGTGGCCGTCGATCGCGGTGATCGTGTTCGCCGCGGCGGCCGCGTGGGTGGCGAGCCGTTACGCGCCGATGGTGAGGCGCAGCTCGCAAGCGACGCGATTGTTGTGGTCGTTCCTGGCCGTCGCGCTGCCGTCCCTGGTGCTCTACCCTTCCGTCGTCGATGCCTCGCTGCGATCGCGCCGGCAGCTGATCGAAGCCCGCTACGCGCCCGAGGTGCTGAACCAGCGGCAGGACGTGCACAACAAGCTGCAGCGCGCCCTCGAGGAGATCGATCGCGTGGAAGGGCTCGACGAGCTGGTGCGCGCCAGCGATCCGCCGGTGGCCGGCGCGCCGCCGAGCGACGCCGCGTTCGGGGCGTGGTCGCAGACGAGCCTGGCCACCGAGCGCCTGACCTCGAGCGTCGAGCTGCACAACGCCGCCGGCGCGATGGTCAGCCGGTTTGCGATGAACCTGCCCGACTTCGCGCAGCCGCAGCCATGGATTGAGCCCGAGTGCGACTGGGTGATTCTCGAGGAAGTCTCGCCGCTGTTTTCCGAGGAGCGCCGGCTCCTGCATGCCGGCAAGGCGATCTGTTCACAGGACGCCCGCCGCGCCGGATCGATCGTCGTCCATTCGATGCTCGACTACGGCAACCTGTCGTTCATCTCGGCGCAGAATCCGTACGTCACGCTGATGCGATCCGGCCAGGCGCTGCCCGAGCCGCGTCCCCGGGTCGCGGCCGAGCTCTACGTCTACGGGTGGAGCCGCCGCGTCCTCTACAGCTCCGTCGAGGACCCGCCCCCGCTCAGTGACGCCGCGTTCCGCCAGGCCTTCGCGTCGCGGTCGCCGTTCTGGATCACGATCACGCGCGGGCCGGACTCGCTCGATGCCTACGTGTTGAACGATCGCGGCGCCATCTACGTGCTCGGCGTCGCTCGTACGGATGCCTTCGGCCATCTGGTGACGCAGGCCGAGCTGGTGGCATTGACGTTCGTGGTGTTCGTGGTCGCGGTGCTGGGCGGGATGCTGTTCAACCTGCTGGTCGGCCGCGCGCCGGCGTCAGGACGGGCGCTACTGGCCGAGGTCCGGGCCAGCTTCTATCGCAAGTTGTTTCTTGCATTCGTGGCCGCGGCCATTGTCCCGGTGCTGGCGTTGGCCCTGGTGTCGCGCGCCTACATGGCCAACCTGATTCTCGCGGACATCGAGAGCGAAGCCACTCGCCTCGCCACCACGGCGAGCCGCGTCTTTCAGGACCTGCGCGCCTTTGTCGGACCACAGGCCGTTGACGACGACATCATCGTCTGGCTCAGTCGCGTGGTGGCGCAGGACGTGAATATCTTCGAGGGCACCGATCTGCTCGCGTCGAGCGAGCGCAACCTGTTTGCGTCGGGCCTGCTGCCGACGCGGACGCCCGGGGACGTCTATCGCGGCATCCTGCTCGAAGGCCGGCCGTCATTCGTGGGCCACGAACGGGCCGGCGATTTCGAATACCTGATTGCCGCCACCCCGGTGCGCCTCGAGGGGCGCGAAGCGGTGCTCACCATTCCGCTCGCGTCGCGTCAACAGGAAACCGAGGCGCAGATCGACGAGCTCGATCGCCGGGTGCTGCTGGCGGCCGTGCTGTTCATGATGGTGGGTGCGGCGATCGGCTATTACATGGCCGAGCGCATCGCCGACCCGGTGAACCGCTTGATGCGGGCCACCCGCCGCATCGCGCGTGGCGATCTCGACGCGCGCGTCCTCGCCACCTCGTCCGACGAACTGCGGCGGCTGGTCGATGCCTTCAACCAGATGGCGGACGATCTCCAGCGCCAGCGGCGCGAGCTCGAGCGCACCAACCGTCTCGCCGCGTGGGCCGACATGGCCCGCCAGGTCGCGCACGACATCAAGAATCCGCTGACGCCGATTCAATTGAATGCCGAGCACCTGCGGCGCGTGCACGTCGACCAGGGTCGTCCGCTCGGCGGCGTGATCGACGAGTGCGTGTCGAACATCCTGGGCCAGGTGCGGCTGCTGCGCCAGATCGCGTCGGAGTTCTCGAGCTTTGCGTCGGTGCCGGAGCCGCGGCCGGTCGAGACGCCGCTGGGCGAGCTGGTCAACGAGGTCGTGGAGCCGTACCGATCGGGGCTCGAGGGCCGCGTGCTGATCGACGTCCACATCCCCCCGCAACTGCCGCTGCTACGCATCGACCGCATGCTGATCGGCCGCGCCTTGACCAATATCATCGAGAACGCGCTGCACGCCATGCCCGGCGGCGGCACGCTGACCATCGACGCCGCGCTCGCGCCGAACAAACAGGTGCAGCTCCGCGTCACCGACAGCGGCGTCGGGATGGATGCCGAAGCCATCGCGCGGATCTTCGAACCCTATTTCTCGACGAAAGCGATCGGCACGGGTCTGGGGCTCACGATCGCGAAACGGAACGTCGAGGCGAGCGGCGGGACGATCAGCGTGACATCAGAGCGCGGCCGCGGCACCAGCGTCACGATGACGCTACCTGTCGCTTGAAGGGTTCCAAGGGTTCCAAGGGTTCCAGAGGTTCCAAAGGTTGGGTTCGTCCGGTGTTCCATGTTCAGAGAACTCGGAACGCGCCAGAACCAAACCTCTGGAACCCTTGGAACCTATGGAACCTTTGGAACCCTTGCTAGCTGGCGTCTTGCTGGCGCGTATCCTGGGGCGGGGCGTCGGGCTTCGCCATGGCGACTCCCGCGGCGGACTCTGATTTGCGGCCCTTCGACATCAGCGTGCCGACAAACCCCGACGCGAAGTAAGCATACGCCATCACGATCAGCACTTCGTGCGGATACGTGACCAGCAGCGCGATGAATGCGGCGACGAGGAACAGGCCACGATAGCCGCGGCGCATGCCGAGATCAAAGGTCTTGAAGCTCTGAAACTTGATCGTGCTGACCATCAGCAGTGCGGGCACGACCAGCATCAACGCGCCGAGCAACGACAGGCGGTAGGTCGTCAAATAATTCGGGAAATAGAACACGGTGGCCGCGACGAGGCCCGCGGCCGCGGGACTGGGCAGGCCGATAAAGTACCGCTTGTCGGTCACGACCTGGATATTGAAACGCGCCAGACGCAGCGCCGCGGCGGTGAGATACACGAAGCCGACCGCCCATCCCATGCGGCCGAGCGGTTCGAGGCCCCATTGAAACGCCAGCACGGCGGGCGCCATGCCGAAGGAGATCAAATCGGCCAGCGAATCGAGCTGCACGCCGAAATCGCTCGTGGTGCCGGTCATGCGGGCGATGCGGCCGTCGAGCATGTCGAGCACCACCGCGAAGCCGATGAACGGCGCCGCGGTCACGACATCGCCTTTCATCGCGTAGACGACGCACGCCCAGCCGCAGAACAGGTTGGCCAGCGTGAAGAGGCTCGGCAGGATGGAGACACCACGCCTGATCCCGCGGCGATCGTAGCCGCGTGTCTTCCGGGGCGAGCGGAACAACTTGAATTCGGCGCTGCTTCTCTGTGTCATCGCAATCTGTGTCTAATCGGTGTCAATCGGTGGCCAGCGTTGCGATCTTCGTCTCACCACCTACGACCTTATCTCCCACCTTGATATATATCGTCGCCTTGAGCGGCAGGAACATATCGATGCGCGACCCGAACTTCATCACGCCATACCGCTGACCGGCCGCCACCCGATCGCCGACTTTCAAGCGGTTGACGATCCGCCGGGCCAGGATCCCGACAATCTGCCGCTGCACGATCGGGCCGTAGGGGGTCTCGAACCACACCTCGGTCCACTCATTGAGGTCCCCGGCATCCGGCTTGTACGCGGGCAGAAACTTGCCCGGATGATACTCCACGCGCGTCACCACACCTGTCACGGACGTGCGGTTGACGTGCACGTCCATCGGCGACAGGAACATGCTGATCCACTGCCACTCTCCGGGCGGCGCATTCTTTCCCGGGAACTCGCCGACCGCCATGATCCGCGCATCGGCCGGCGACACGACCAGCGTGTCCCCGGCCGGCGTCGTGCGATCTGGATCGCGGAAGAAGAACAGGAAGAACGCGGCAAGGATGAGAAACGGCACAGACCAGGCCCGCCCTTGCCAAAACCCCACGACGAGCGCGAGGAAAAGGGCGCCGCCGATGAACGGCAGGCCAGCCCGATCGATCAACATCTACTGATGATACTGGGGGTCCTGGGTCTTGGGTCCTGGAGCTTGGGGCGAAAGGCAGGTAGGGCACCATCGCAGGTGCCCTACAAAGTTGTTTAGACGACTACGCGGACAAGCCGTTGCCGTTCGAACCGGAACGGTGATGCCGGATGATCAATTCCATCCGGTCTTTGATATAGAGCTTTCGTTTCTTGAGATTGATTTCTTCGAACTGCTCGTCGTTGGAGAGGTAATGCTTGGTTTCGAGCTCGTGCAGGCGATCGTCTAGCGTGTGGTGCCTGGAGGCCAACTCGCGGAATTCCTGGTTGGTCTCGATGAGGAGGTGTTTCAAGTCCTCAGCCATCGGTTTCCGCCTCCCTTCCGGGCCGGTGCAGGATGACACCGCCCCCATGAGGCAGAATTTAGCATATTTTGCGAACGAGTACGAGGGCATCTTCGACCGGTTGCGTGTAATAGTTTCTCCGCACGCCCGCCTCGTGGAAACCCGCACGCTGATAGAGCCGCTGGGCGGGGATATTCGAACGCCGGACCTCGAGTGTCAGACTCCCGGCACCCAGTGATTGGGCTTCACCAATGATGGCCTCCAGCATCTGGGAGCCCAAGCCTCGGCCGCGGAGTTCGGGGCGAACGGCCAAATTGTTGATATGTGCCTGGTCGGCCACCCGCCAGAAGGCGCAAAATGCCGCCACCCGTACAGCCGGCGTGCGCAGGACGTAGATAAAGCACACCTCCGGACGCTCGAGCTCGCGCTCGTACCATTCCCTGGTCGTCGGGTTGTTGAAGGACTCGGCCTCGATTTCGAGCACACCGTCGAGGTCCGCCGTGGTCAGGATGCGCTCAATGAGACCCGGTGCCATTGGTGTTTTTTGCCCGCTTGTCACGGTCGATCTCAGCATCGGAACGCCTGACGTAAATCGGGATCAGCGCATGCGGCGGTCCGGCTTTGCCCTGCTCAGCCAACTGTCGAGCCAGCACCGCGATCTGCGGCGCGAGTGGCCCCGGACGCTGGATCTGCCAACGCCCGTGGCCGCCAATTGTGAGCAACGCCCCGTCTCGCACGACCGCATCACCTATAAATACGACAGACGGCCCCGCGAGGTGCGACTGCCAGCGATCGAGGACCGCAGCTGGACTGTCGGCCACCGCGGCTGCGAGCGTGGTCTTCGACCGCGCATCGATCAGCGTGGCAAAGACGTCGCCACGCTGCGCGTCCATCCACGGCACGATCAGCCGCGCGGCCGTGTCGACGACCTGTTCCGCGAGCGCGTCGAGCGCGGAGACGCCGGCCACGGGCTTGTTCAACGTCATCGCCAGCCCCTGCACCGCGGCCAGTCCAATTCGTAAGCCCGTGAAACCTCCGGGCCCCGTCGCCACCGCCAGCAGATCGAGCCGCTCGCGCGACACGCCGGCACGATCCAGGGCCACGGCGATTTCCGCCGGCAGCCGCTCACCATGCGTGCGCGATTCATCACCAGGCAGCAGCGCCAGCACTCGGTCATCGTCAGTGACCGCAACACTGCCCGCCCGGGTCGTCGTGTCTAAAGCCAGGATCAGCACAGAAATGACGAATAACAAATAACAAATAACGAAGAAGAACGCTTGTATTTGTTATTCGTTCTTTGTTATTCGTTATTTGCCCTCGTGTCTCAGCCTACAACCCCATCCACTTCCGCGGCGGCGGCAGCAAACGTGACGCCGGCCATGCGCCAGTACTTCGAGGCGAAGCGGCAGTATCGCCACGCGCTGCTGTTCTTCCGGATGGGCGATTTTTACGAGATGTTTTACGAGGACGCGCTCGTGGCGTCGCGCGCGCTCGACCTGACGCTGACGTCGCGGTCCAAAGACTCCTCCGGCGCCGCGGTGCCGATGTGCGGCGTGCCCTATCACGCCGCCGATGGCTACATCACGCGCCTGGTGAGGAAAGGCTACCGCGTCGCGATCTGCGAGCAGGTCGAGGATCCGAAGAAAGCGAAAGGCGTCGTCAAGCGGGAGGTCGTGCGAGTGGTCTCGCCCGGCACGCTGACCGATGCGTCGTATCTCGACGCGCGCGAGCCGGCCTTCCTGATGGCGATCGTCGCGACCTCGAGCACGTCGACGCGGCCGGGCGAGTACGGTGTGGCGCTAGTGGACCTCTCCACCGGCGAGTTCGACGTGGCCGAATACGCCGGGCCCGAAGGACTGGCGGCGCTTCGCGAAGAGATCGCGGTGTTGCGGCCGCGCGAGATCGTGGTGGCGGCCGGCTACGACGTGGCCGGCGTGATTCCCGAGATCGCCCGGATCGGCGCGGCGATCACCGAAATCGACGGCTGGCACTTCGAGCTGGAATCGGCGCGCCAGACGCTCCTCGAACAACTCCGCGTCAGCAACCTCGAAGGCTTCGGGCTTGAACGCAAGCACTCCGCGGTGTGCGCGGCCGGTGCGCTGGTGCGGCACCTGCGCGACACGCAAAAGGCGGAGCTCGCGCACGTGCGCGCGGTGCGGCTACGCCAGCTCGCCGACGGCCTGCTGATCGACCCCATCACGATGAAGCATCTCGAGGTGGTGGAAGCCACCGACGGCGGCCGTGCGGGATCGTTGCTCGACGAGATCGATCGGACCGTGACGCCGATGGGGTGCCGCCTGTTGCGCAACTGGCTGCTGCGCCCGCTGACCTCGCTCGAAGGCATTCGCGATCGGCTGGATGCGGTCGAGGAACTGGCGGTCAGGACGACCGATCGCGGCAAGGCCCGCGACACGCTGAAGGCCATCCAGGACCTCGAGCGGTTGATCGCGCGCATCGCGCTCTCCACGGCCGGGCCCCGCGATCTGATGGCGCTGTCGCGATCGCTCGCCGCCGCGCCACGACTCGCGCTGCTCGTGTCGGAGTGCCAGGCGCCGCTGGTGCGGAGCCTTTCCGGCGAGCTCGACGATCTGCCGGACCTGCGTGAATGGATCGATCGTGCCATCGGCGACGAGCCGCCGGCGCTGGCGCGCGACGGGGGTTTCGTACGCGACGGGTTCGACCAGGAGATCGACGACCTGCGGCACATCAGCCGCTCCGGCAAGCAGGTGATCGCCGAAATGGAAGACGGCGAACGGACGCGCACCGGCATCACGTCGCTGAAGGTCCGGTTCAACCGTGTGTTCGGCTACTACATCGAGATCTCGAAATCGAACCTGCACGCGGTGCCGCAGGATTACATCCGCAAGCAGACCATCGCCGGCGGCGAGCGCTTCATCACACCCGCGCTGAAGGAATACGAAGAGAAGGTCCTTGGCGCCGACGAGCGGATCGTCACGCGCGAGCTCGAGATTTTCGAAGCCTTGCGGCAGCGCGTGGCGGCCGAAGCCCCGCGGGTGCTGGACACCGCGCGCGCCGTGGCCGGCCTCGACGTGCTGAGCGCCCTCGCCGAAACGGCGACGGCGTGCAACTACACCAAACCGTACGTGCACGACGGCGACGAGATTTCCGCCACCGACGTGCGCCATCCGGTGGTCGAACGCCTGGCGGGCGGAACGTTCGTGCCCAACGACGTGCTGCTGAATGCGACCACCCACCAGTTGGTGATCCTGACCGGCCCGAACATGGGCGGCAAGTCCACCTACCTGCGGCAGGTCGCGCTGGTGTGCCTGCTCGCGCAGACCGGGTCGTTCGTGCCGGCGCGCGACGCCAAGATTGGACTCATCGATCGCCTGTTCGCGCGCGTCGGCGCGTCCGACAACATCGCCCGCGGCCAATCCACCTTCATGGTGGAGATGCAGGAGACCGCGCACATCCTCAGCGGCGCCTCGTCAAAATCCCTGGTCGTGCTCGACGAGATCGGCCGCGGCACCGCCACCTTCGACGGCCTGAGCATCGCGTGGGCCGTGGCCGAATACCTTGCCACCAACCCACGGTCGCGGCCGAAAACCATGTTCGCCACGCACTATCACGAGCTGACCGACCTGGCCGACGCGCTCGGCGGCGTCGTGAACTTCCACGTCGCGGCGCGCGAGTGGAAAGACGACATCATCTTCCTGCACAAGATCCTGCCGGGCCGTTCCGACCGCAGCTACGGCATCCAGGTGGCGCGGCTGGCAGGCCTGCCCGCCTCGGTGATTGCGCGGGCGAAGGACATTCTCGGGTCGCTCGAGCACGATGAGCTCACCCGCGGCGGCAAGCCGTCGTTGAGCGGCGCCCCCGCAGCCGCCCAGCAACAACTCGGCTTGTTCCAGGCTCCGGCACCTGCTGACAACACGCTGCGGGACCGCATCCGCGAGATCGATATCAATCGCACGACGCCCCTCGACGCGCTGCGTATAATCGAGGAGTTGAAGAAAGAA
>CAZEMI010000065.1:0-36174 GCA_964513235.1 uncultured Acidobacterium sp. | reverse complement strand
GATGATCCACTCGATGACGCGCTGATCGAGGTTGTCGCCGCCCAGGTGCGTGTCGCCGTTGGTGGACTTCACCTCGACCACCCCTTCACCCACTTCGAGGATCGAGATGTCGAAGGTGCCGCCGCCGAAGTCGTAGACCGCAATGGTCTCGTCCTTCTTCTTGTCAAGGCCGTAGGCGAGGGCCGCGGCGGTCGGCTCGTTGACGATGCGCATCACCTCAAGACCCGCGATCTGCCCGGCCTCCTTGGTGGCCTGGCGCTGCGCGTCGTTGAAGTACGCCGGCACGGTGATCACCGCCTTGGTCACCGGCTGGCCGAGATAATCCTCCGCGGCCTGCTTCAACTTCTGCAGGATCATCGCCGAGATCTGCGGCGGCGCCAGTTCCTGATCGCCCGCCTTGATGCGCACGTCGCCGTTGCCCGCGCGTTCGACGCGATACGGGACCATTTTCATTTCTTCGCTGACTTCGTCGAACCGCCGTCCCATGAACCGCTTGATCGAGAAGATCGTGTTCTCGGGATTGGTGACGGCCTGCCGCTTGGCCACCTGGCCCACGAGCCGCTCGCCGGTTTTGCTGAACGCCACAACCGAGGGGGTGATGCGGCTGCCTTCCGCGTTCTGGATGACGGTCGGCTGATCACCTTCCATCACTGCGACCACGGAGTTGGTGGTACCGAGGTCGATGCCGATAATTTTGCTCATGGCCTTAGTATGAAATCTGAGTGCAGAAGCGTCAACCTCTTCCGCCTTCGCGCCCATCGGCGCTCCGGCGCGACCGGCCTGCGGCTCGCCACGCGAGCGAAAGGCCGGTCCCCGCAAAGTCACTGCTATACTTGAATTTAGCCACCTAGCCTGTCGAAAGTTGTGCTTTCCATGCGCGTTCCGGCAATTCGCATCGTTCTGACGGTCGGCCTTGGCCTGCTTTTTCCGCCTTCGCATAGCTTCGGCGAGACAGGCTCGGTCGAGACCCAGCCGGCGGTCGGACATTTCTCGCACGTCGAAGGAGCGGTCACACGGCTGCACCGTTTTACTCCGGGCGCCGCGCGGGTCGGGCTCGTGCTCGTCGCGGGCGATCACGTGCACGTCGCGATGGGGCGCGCCGAGATCACGCTGATCGATGGCAGCCTGTTGCAGCTCGACGAGCATACGCGGGTGGTGCTTCACGCCCCCGATCGCGTTCAGGTGATCGAGGGCCGCCTGTTCGTCCGCAGCAACGGTCTTGGTCCGCTGATCGCGGAGACCGGCGGCAAGCGTTTGCATGTCGCGCCGGGAAGCGCCGTTGAGGTGACCACGAGCGGCAACCACGACCTGCTCGTCCGCGTCGTCGACGGCGACGCGCGCATCGAGTCGTCCTGGGGAAGCGAGGCGGTGGCCGCCACGCAGAGTGCGTTCGTGTCGGGGCCGACCGGCCGGCCGTTCATGAGCCCGTGGGTTGCCTCGCAGCACGATACCTTTCATCACTGGGCCGGGCGGCGCAGGGGCATCCTCGCTCCGCCGCCTACCTTCCTCCCGTACGCGCATCCAACCTACCGGCAGCAAGAATACGAACGGGAGTTGCGGAGCCAGCGTTCCCAGCGGCGCGGCGGCGATTTCACGCGCCGCGATCGGCCTGCCGACGCGCACCGTCGTGACAGCGATCGTCGCGACGTTCAGCGCGACGGCGATCGGCGCGACGGTGATCGGCGCGGCCGTGAACAGCGCAGTGGCGAACAGCGCAGTGGCGATCAGACGCGACGCGCCGAACGCCGCGATCGCGAGGCCACCAGCGCGCCGCGCACCGAACCTCGGCCGGCACCGAAGCCGCCGACCGTCACCGCGCGCGGCGCCAGAGCTGGCAAGGTGGTCAGCCCGCGATGAGGGTCGCCGTCCGTTACGCCCGTCACGCCGGCGTTGCCGCGCTGTTCGTGACGGCGGCGCTCCTCGGCACGCTGAGCGGCGTGCTGTTCGCCTACTCGGACGACCTGCCCGAAGTCAGCGCGCTGGACGACTACTCGCCCAACACCATCACGCGCGTGCTCGGCAAGAACGGTCAACTCGTTGGCGAATTCGCCGTCGAGCGCCGGGTCGTCATTCGCTACACCGACATCTCGCCGCATCTGCGCAACGCGATCATCGCCGCCGAAGATGCCGGCTTCTTCGATCACGCCGGCTTCAGCATTTCGCGCATGTTTCTGGCGCTGGTCCGCGACATCGTCTCGCGCGGGCGCGCGCCCGGCGGCAGCACGATCACCCAGCAGCTGACCCGCGATATTTTCGCGCAGAACATCGGTTTCTCGATCGGCGACCGCAGCTGGGAACGGAAGATCAAAGAGACGCTGGTCGCCATGCGCCTCGAGAAGCGGTTCACCAAGGAAGAGATCTTCACGTTCTACTGCAATCAGATCTATTTCGGCCACGGCGCTTACGGTGTGGAAGCCGCCTCGCAGTTGTATTTCCGGAAACGGGCCAAGGATCTCGCGCTCGAGGAGGCGGCGTCGATTGCCGGCATCATCCAGGGGAACGCGCGCCAGAGCCCCTTCGTCAATCCGGAGGCCACACGGCGCCGGCGCAACTATGCCCTCGATCGCATGGCCGCCGACGGGTTCATTACCCCCGAGGTGGCGGAGGCGCATAAGGCCAAACCGATTGTCGTGGCCGGTGATCCGTACCGTGATGCCAGCGTGGCGCCGTACTTCCTCGAAGAGGTGCGCAAGCACCTCGAGGCCACCTACGGAGCCAAGGCGCTGTACGAGAGCGGCCTCACGGTCCGCACCGGCCTCGACGTGAAGCTCCAGCAGGCCGCGAACCAGGCGGTGGATCGCGGCATCCGCCGCGTCGACAAGCGCCGCGGCTTTCGTAAGCCGCGCCGGAACGTGATCAGTGAAGGTCTGACGGCGGAGAGCTTCAAGACCGATCGCTGGTCGCGGCGCATGGTCGCGGGCGACATCGTGCCCGGCGTGGTGCGGTGGGTCGAAGGCAACGTGGCCAGGGTTCGCGTCGGCGATCTGGCCGGCGAGCTCAACGCGGCGAGCCTGGCGAAATGGCCGCGGCGCCCGGCACTCTCCGCGCTCACGGCCGGCGACCTGATCGACGTCGAGCTGGTGACGATCGACGGGACCACCGCCACGCTGTTGCTCGAGCAAACGCCGGTGATCGAGGGCGCGCTCGTGGCCATCGACAACCACACCGGCCAGGTGCTCGCCATGGTCGGCGGCTACAGCTTCGCGCGCAGCAAGTTCAATCGCGCCACGCAGGCCTACCGGCAGATGGGCTCGACGGTGAAACCGATCCTCTACACCGCGGCGATCGACCGCGGCCTGACGCCGACGACGATCCTCGTCGATGAGCCGACGACGTTTGATGCCGGGATCGGCCAGCCGCCGTATACCCCGGGCAACTACGATCGGAAGTTTCTCGGCACCATGACGCTGCGGTATGCGATCGAGCAATCACGCAACATCCCCGCCGTGCGGGTGATCGAGATGCTCGGCCCGACGCAAGTGGCGTCCTACGCGAAGAAGTTTGGATTCACGCAGGACTTCCGGCCGTTCCTGTCGATGGCGCTCGGCGCGCAGGAAGTGACGCTGCTCGAGTTGACCAGCGCGTTTTCGGCGTTCCCCAACCACGGCATCCGGATGGAGCCGATCCTCGCGCAAGCGATCACCGATCGCGACGGTTCGCTGCTCGAAGAGCGGCGGCCGCAGCCCAAAGACGCCATCCGCGCCGACACCGCGTACGTGATGACCAGCCTGATGCAGGGCGTGGTGCAGCGCGGCACCGGCGCCGCCGCGAACTCCCTGAACTGGACGCTGGCCGGCAAGACCGGCACCGTGGACGACTACACCGACGCGTGGTTTGTCGGCTTCGATCCCGACATTACGGTGGGCGTGTGGCTGGGCCACGACGAGAAGAAACCGCTGGGCCCGGGCGAAACCGGCACCACCGCCGCCCTGCCGATGTGGATCGACTTCATGAAAGAGTACCTGGACCTGTACCACCCGGACCGCAAAGAGGGCGAGCGGCCACGCTTCGAGCCGCCCGGCAACATCATCTTCATGCCGGTCGATCGCCACACCGGTGAACCGACCGCCGCCGACGCTGAAGGCGCCGTCACCGAAGCATTCATTTCGGGGACTCAACCAGGACGCCAATAATCGGACAGGAGTGCACTTTGGCCGTTGTCATCGATGATCTCATCCGCCGTTCGACCGACTTGCTGAGGCGTGCGTCCGACATGCGGAGCTATCTTTGACAATGCCCACGACCCTGGTGAGCTAGCCCAACTCGAACAGAAAGTCGCCGCGCCGCACTTCTGGGACAACCAGGCCGAGGCGCAGAAAACGCTCCAGCGCCAGCGTCGGATCGCCCAGGATCTCGAACTCCGCGACAGCCTCGCCAAAAAGATCGACGACATCGGCGTCCTGCTCGAATGGGCGCAAGGCGGCGAAGACGTCGCCGCCGATCTCGCGCGTTCGCTCGACGCGCTCGAGGCGGAGGTCGACTCGGCGGAAACCAAGAAGATGCTCGGCGGCGAGCACGATGCCGCGAACGCGATCATCTCCATCCACCCCGGCGCCGGCGGCACCGAATCACAGGACTGGGCGGAGATGCTGTTACGCATGTACCTGAAATGGGCAGAGCGGCGCGGCTTCAAGCGGGAGTTGCTGGATTACCAGCCGGGTGAGGAGGCCGGACTCAAGAGCGTCACCTTCACGTTAACCGGCGAATACGCGTTCGGCTTGATGTCCGCCGAGGCCGGTGTGCATCGCCTCGTGCGGATCTCGCCGTTCGATCAGGCGGCGAGGCGTCACACGTCCTTCGCATCGGTGTATGTGTGGCCGGAATTCGACGACGAGATTGCGATCGATATCCCGGAAAAGGATTTGCGCATCGATACCTACCGCTCCAGCGGCGCCGGCGGGCAGCACGTCAACGTCACCGATTCCGCGGTCCGCATCACGCACCTGCCGACCGGGATTGTCGTCTCGTGCCAGAACGAACGGTCACAGCACAAGAACCGCGACGTCGCGATGAAAGTGTTGAAGGCGCGGCTCTACGACCTCGAGTTACAGAAGCAACAAGACAAGCTGTCCCAGATTGGCGGGGCGAAGAAGGACATCGCGTTCGGCAGCCAGATCCGCAGCTACGTGCTGCAGCCATACCAGATGATCAAGGACCACCGGACGAAGTACCAAGAGGGGCAAGTCGACAAGGTCCTCAACGGCGACATCGAACCGTTCATCAAGACCTACTTGATGCAAAAGGCGTCCGGGACGCTTGGTCAGCCATCAGCCGGCGACGAGGAATAAACGGCTAGCGCCGGCGGCGGATCGCTGCCGCAAGTGCCAGGAGGGTCGTCGCGAGCGACAAGTACGCGATCAGGTCGCCGATCCTTGAATACAGCGTCCGCGCCTGCACGAAGCGCGCTTCGCCGACGACCGCGGCGGTTTCAAACAACCCGGTGCGCACCAGCACGCGGCCGTACGGATCGATGATGCCGCTGATGCCGGTGTTCGCGGCGCGCGCCAGGTAGCGGCCCTGCTCGATGGCGCGCATCGCCGCCATTTCGAAATGCTGGAACGCCGCCGAGGATTCGCCGTACCAGGCGTCGTTGGTGATTGTGGTCAGCATCTCGCTGCCCAGGCGCACCGCCTCTCGCGCCAGCGCCGGGTAGGTCACCTCGTAACAGATCGCCGTGCTGATCATGTGCCCTTCGACCGGCAGCATCGTCACGCGCGTGCCGCGCGAAAACGCCGACACCGCCTCGACCAGCGGCCCCACGAAGAACAGCACGCGTTGAAACGGCACGTATTCGCCGAAGGGCACCAGCTGGATCTTGCGATACACCGCCGCGGTGCTGCCGTGCGTATCGAGCATGAACGCCGCGTTATAGGTCCGCGGCGGATTGGCGTCTTCAATCTCGTCGCTGCCGAGCAGCAGCGGCATGCCGAGACCGCGCGCGAGGCCGCGGACCACGCCGCCGGTGGGATCCTCTTCGAAATAGAACGGCGTCGCCGACTCCGGCCACACGAGCAACTGCGCGCCGTCGGCGGCCGCCTGCTTCGACAGCTGCAGGTAGCGATTGAGAATCATGTCGGCCCGCGCGGGGTTCCACTTGTCGGCTTGCGCGATGTTGCCCTGGATTAAACCGATCTTGATGGGCGCCCCATTCGTCAGGCCATTGTCCGCGAGCCGCATGCCACCCCAGATGGAAACCATCGCGATGAACGCGAGCGTGCCACCGGCGGCGATCAGGCGCGCACGATCCGCCGACCCTGAAAGCGAAGACGGACCTAAGGCCGCCACCGCAAACCCGACGTTGACCAGCGCGACCAATAGCGACAGGCCGTAGACGCCGAAGGCGCTGGCCACCTGCGCGATCGGCAGCAGCGTCACCATCGTGTTGCCCAATGGAATCCAGGGGAAGCCGCCGAAGGCGATGCCGCGCAGGTACTCCGTCGCGACCCACGCCGCCGGCGCCAGGCACAATCCCCCGATACCGAATCGCCGGGTGAGCATCGCCACGATCGCGCCGGTCACGGCAATGTAGGCCGCCATGTAGAACGCGAGGAGTGCCGCGACGATCGCCGCCACGACCACCGGCAGGCCGCCAAACGTGGCGACCGTGGCGCCGGTCCAATACACCGTGCCCGCGAAGTGGATGAAGCCGGCGATGAGTCCGAGCACGAAGCCGCGCCGCGTCGACACACCGCGGATCGCCACGCCGCGCCCATTCCAGCCGCTCAGCGCGATCAGCAACGGCACGAGCGCGATGAACGCGACCGCGGGATGTCCGTACTTCGGGAATGAGAGCGCCAGCAGCACGCCCGACAGCAGGGCGGCCACCGACTGAAAGGTTGTGGTGGTTATCGGACGACCCAGGGCTTGAACTGTTCTTCTTTCTGCAGCCGCGCGGCCACCGTGTCCGCCTCGTGCCGATCCTTGAACTTGCCGACGCGCACGCGGTACACGGCGGGCGCCCCCTTGATGGGCGCCACGACGTAGGCCGGATACCCCTTGCCGGCGAGACGCTTGACGATGACGTCGGCTTCGTCGCGCTCGCGCAACGCCGCGACCTGGATCGCGAAGCCGGTTCCCGGCGGTTCCACGGACGCAGCTGCTACCGGAGCGGTGGGCGCTGGGGCATCCGGTTTCGGTGTTGGGAGCGGGCCGCCTTCGCGACCCGTGGTCGCTACGGCGGATCGTTCAGGTTTTTTCAGCCGTTCTTCCGCAGGCTCGGGCGACGCGAGCCGCTCGGCGTAACTGAGTTTCTCTCCCGAGGTGACGGGAGCACCAGAGGATGCCGGGCCGGCCGAAGCCGGCGGTGGCGATGGCTCTGCGGCATTGGCTGCCGCGTCCGGCGCTTCCGGCAGCCCGCGCTGGGCCAGGACCCCACGGCCGACTTGCACGCCGATCAGGAAAATCACGACCGCAATGACCACCCCGGCCATGAACACGAACACGACCTGCTTCCCGCTCAGCTGAATCTCGCGAAATGCGTCGTCTTGGGTGGATGCCATCAGTGCAAATCTGGGAAGAATTTTACCACGGCCCCCCGCCCAGCCTGGCCTTGAGGGCCAGGGCCTCGGCTGACTGCGGGTCGAGGTCGAGGGCCCGCTCGACCTCGACGCGGGCGGCGGCCTGGTCCTGGACCTGGAGGAAGGCCTCGGCCAGCGCCAGGTGCGCGGGCACGGTGGCCTCGCTCCAGAGCGCGATCTTGAGCGCCTCGACGGCATCGGCGGCGCGCCCACTGCGCAGGTGGACGCGCCCCAGCAGCAGGTGGGCTTCGGCCAGATATGGCGACAGATACAACGCCCGTCTCAACTCGTCGGCCGCTTCGCGATCGGCTTCGCGCTCGAAGGCGCGCCGGCCGGCGTCGAGATGAAAGGCGGCGAGCTTCTCCTGATCGCGCTGGCCGGCGTTGCTGATCACGTTGTCGACGCGGGCGCGGCCGGGAATCAATTCCTCGTGAAGCCGCTCGAGACCGCGGGGGACGCGATCCGCCGTGCCGGCCTTCGCCTGCCAGCCCTGGTACTTCGACGACAGGCGTTCCGCGAGCTCGTGTTCGCGCGTGGCCTCGGTCGTGGCGCCGGTCTGCTGCAGCGCCACGCCGAGAATGAAGTGGGCATCGCCATCGCCGGGATCGCGGCGCACCGCTTCACGCAGCCAATAGATGGCGGCGCGCGCATCCTTGTCGAGCCAGTACGCATAGCCGAGGTTGAAGAACAGGTCACCGTCGGTGGGATCAAGCTCCGACGCCTGGCTGAAGTAATAGGTGGCCCGGCCAGGCTCGTAGGTCGCCGCCCGGCGCAGCTCGGCAACGCCAATCGCATTCGCCACCGTCGCTGACGGCGATTCCGCTTGCATCGCCCGCAGGGTCGTCAACGCATCGTCATGCCGCTCGAGATCCATCAGTGAGAGCGCGCGGCGAAACCGGCCTTCGCGAAACAGGGTGCTGTCCTTCGTGATCGGCGAAACCAGATCGAGCGCGCGCTCATGCTGGCCGGCTTCCGAGTGGAGATCCCACAGCGCCAGCCGCACGCGATCGAACCGGGGCGCCGCTTTGAGCGCCTGCTCGAGAAACCCGCGCGCGGTGGATGGCGTTTCGGCCACGAGCCCCTTCACGTACCACTCGAACACCTGGGGCGAGGGCGCGAACCGATCGTTGGTCAGCACCGGCGGCTCAGGCGTATTGCGAATCTGCTGCGCCAGACGTCCGAACACGTTGAAGAGATCGGTCAGAGGCCCCGTGGCGGCCACTTCGGGAACCAGGCGGCCGCTGTCGAGCCGCACGACGCGTGCGCGCACGGTGAGCTGATCGCCATCCATCAGCATCGTGCCGCTCACCACCGCCGATGCCGCCAGCGCTTCGCCGACCCTGATCGTCGACGCGCGGCTGAGCGTGGCGTGTGCCGGCAACTGCAGGCGATCGAACGCCTGCAACCGTTCCCCGCGCTCGATGACGGGCGCACCAGCCGTGGCGAGCACGTCGGTCAGCAGGATGGCCGCGCCCTCGCGCATCCAGGCGAGCCTGGCTTCCTGTGACGGGTTGTCGAAAGGAATGACGATGAGGGGGTCGTCGGCCGCCTGCGCCTGGGCGGCCGGCGTGACAGGGCACAAGGCAAAGGACAACAGGCAACAACACAAGGCCGGTACTCTTGCCTTCTGCCTGCTGCCTTGCGCCTTCCGGGCGTTCATGTCACGTCGACCGGTTGAAGCGGCCTGGCGCCGCGGACCTTGACCACGAGGCACCAGGCGCCGGGCCGCCCGCTGTCGACACCCACCTCGGCGTCCACCGCGCAGTGCGCGAGCAGGCGCGCCAGCGCCGCGGCGTAGAAGGCCCGCATCGGAATCGACGCGGGATCGCGCAGTTGATCGAATAGCGCGGAGGCAATGTCCACTTCGCCGTCGGAGCCTGTGAACCGCGTCGTGACCTTGGATTGCCGGACGGTGGCCAGCACGAGGCGGCGGCCGAGGCCGAGTGCCGCGCGCGCCCGCAAGGTGGTCGGCAACTGGCGAATGAACCAGCGGCGAGGCGCGCTCAGGCCATCGAAGGTCCAGTCCGCCGCGTACCGCCCCGCGCGGGCCACAATCTCGTCGTTGGCCGGCGCCTCTTCGCGATGCACGAAGCTCAGCACGGCACCAAGTGGCGCCAGGCCGATGCGGCCGTCGCGCATGCCGGTTGGGCTCAACCAGTTTTCGTAGAAGTCGAGCCGGCTGGGTGTGACGTCGGCGATTCCCTGGTGCAGGCTCGAGATGAGAAGGCGGCCGATTCCGGCGTCAACCATGACGAAGACGAGAGGATCTGATAACGTGAAGCGTACCGCACGCCTTCAAACGAGTCAACGAACAGCCGCATGATTCTTCCGTTGCATGAACAGGTCGGGGCGCGTGTGCGCGCCGTGCTAGCCCAGCTGCACGGCATCACGGATTCCGATCTCGTCATCCCTATCGAATATCCGCCCAACCGCACGCTCGGCGACCTCGGGACGCCGGTCGCGTTCGAGTTGGCCCGCCGCCTGCGCAAGGCGCCGCGCGTGATTGCACAAGAACTGGCGGCCGCGCTCGGGCCCATTCCCGGCGTGAGGCGAGTCGAGGCGGCGCCCAACGGGTATCTCAACGTGTTCCTCGACCGCCCGGCGTTTCTGCTGTCGCGGCTCGGCCTGGCCGGCGCGCTGCCGGCCCCGCCGCCGCACCCCGAGAAAACCATCGTCGAACACACCGCCATCAATCCCAACAAGGCCGCGCACATCGGGCACCTCCGGAATTCGGCGCTCGGCGATACGCTCGTGCGGGTGCTCAGGTTCCGCGGCAACCCGGTCGAAGTGCAGAACTACATCGACGACACTGGCGTGCAGGTCGCCGACGTGGTGGTGGGATTTCGCGAGCTCGAGAAACTCACGCTCGATGATGCGCGGCGGATCGCGCAGACGACGCGATTCGATTACTACTGCTGGGATCTGTACGCGCGCGTCACCGAGTGGTACGGAGAGGACCAGGAGCGTCTCAAGGTGCGCGCCGCGACGCTGCACGACCTCGAGCACGGTGCCGAGCCGACCTCGAGCCTCGCCACGTTCATCGCCGACACGGTGGTGCGCGCGCATCTGAAGACCATGGCGCGGCTGAATATCGACTACCAGCTCCTCACGTGGGAAGGCGATATTTTGCGGTTGCGTTTCTGGGCTCGTGCATTCGATGTGCTCAAGGACACCGGCGCCGTCTACCTAAAGAACGAGGGCCGGCTGGCTGGTTGTTGGGTCATGACGATCGACGAGCCGGCCGAAGCCGACGTCGAGGGCACGGAGACAGAGACAGCGGACACGGAGGAAGATCGCGAGAAGGTCATCGTCCGGTCCAATGGCACGGTCGTGTACGTCGGCAAGGACATGGCCTACCAGTTCTGGAAATCAGGGCTGCTCGGCCAGGACTTCCTGTATCGCAAGTTCGCGACGCGCATCAACGGCGACACGCTGTGGGCCACCACCAGCGATCCCTCGTCCGCCGTTGCCGACCATCCGGCATTTGGCGCGGCCGCGGCCACCTACAACGTGATCGACGTGCGGCAGGCGTACCTGCAGAAGCTGTTGAAGCAGGCACTGTCGGCCGTCGGCCATCCGCGGGAAGCCGAGCGCCTCACCCACTTCTCGTACGAGATGGTCGCGCTGTCGCACGCCACCGCGAAGGAGCTCGGCTTCGCGCCGGATCCGGACTCGGCAGAGGCGAAGCGGCCGTTTGTCGAAGTGTCGGGCCGCAAGGGCCTCGGCGTGAAGGCCGACGACCTGATCGATCGCGTGATCGACAAGGCCCTGGTCGAGGTCGCTCGGCGCCAGGGCGACTTGCCGGCCGCGGACCAGCGGCAGATTGCCGAACAGATCGCCATCGCGGCGGTGCGCTATTTCCTGATCAAGTATTCGCGCACCAAGGTGATCGCGTTCGACATCGACGAGGCGCTCAGTTTCGAGGGCGAAAGCGGCCCGTACGTGCAGTACGCGGTGGTCCGCGCCTCGAACATCTTCAACAAGCTGCACGCACGCCTCGGCCTGAGCGAAGCGGCCATGTTGGGCGCGTTGCCACAGGACACGCCGGACGCCATCAACGAAGACGATGAACTGTGGGCCCTGGTGCTCGAAGCGTCACGTCTCGACGACATCGTCGAGCAGGTCGTGCGGACGCTGGAGTTTGCCGTGCTCGCCAAATACGGCTTCGGGCTCGCCCAGCTGTTCAACGCGTTCTATCATCGCTCGCAGATTCTCAACGAAGAACGGGAAGACGTGCGGCGGTGGCGCGCGGCGGCGGTGGCGTATTACCGCCTGCAATTGACCCGCGTGCTCGATCTAATGGGCGTTGCCGTTCCCCCTCGAATGTAGGACGCTGACACATGGCGCTGATCGCAATCGCGCAGAACCGGAAGATGGAGGACTACCTCGAGTCCGTGCGGCGGGCCGGCGGTGAGCCCATCGAGGTGGTCATTGGCGCCGAAGACCCCGAGCAGCTCCTCAGCCGCGTCGATGGGCTGATGCTGACGGGAGGCGGCGATGTCGATCCGGCGCTGTACGGGCAGACCGCGCACGCCACGTTCCAGGCGGCCGAGACCGGGCGCGACGCGTTTGAGATCGCCCTCGCCCGCGCCGCGGTGAAGAGCGGCATTCCGTTTCTCGCGATCTGCCGCGGCATGCAGGTGCTGAACGTCGCGATGGGCGGCACGCTGGTGCAGGACATTCCCAGCGAGATCACCGGCGCGCTCGAACACTCGGTGCCGCAGCCGCGCTTCCACATCGCGCATGAAGTGTGGGTGTCGAAAGGCTCGCGTCTCGCGACGCTGCTCGCGGATCACATGGAAGACGGCGAGACGTGCCACGTCAACAGCCGCCATCACCAGTCCGTGAAGGACGCGGCCGAAGGCTTCGACATCACCGCCACCTCTCCCGACGGCGTGATTGAAGCGATGGAAAAGCCCGACGCGGCCTATTGCATAGCGGTGCAATGGCACCCGGAGAATTTCTGGCGGACCGGTGAGTTCCGCGAGCTGTTCGAAGGCCTGGTGCAGGCGTCTACCGCGCGAAAGCGATGACCGTCTCGACGTGCGCGGTGTTCGGAAACAGGTCGAACGCCTGCGCGCTCGCGATGCGATAGCCGGCGTCGATCAACACCCGCGCATCGCGCGCCAGCGTGGCAATATCGCAAGACACGTAGACCAGCCGCGACGCTTTCAGACGAAGCACTCCAGCGGTGGCCGCCTTCGACATGCCGGTGCGCGGCGGATCGACGATCACCGTCGAGACGTTGGCCGGCGCGCGCTCGAGGAACTGCTCCACCGCGCCAACCGTGACCGTGATGTCGTGACCTTTCGTATTGCGCTGCAGATCGTCGGCCGAGAAGCGATCGCCTTCGACGGCGATCACCGGCCCGCGACCCGCGACGGCCGCGCTCACGCTGAACAGGCCGACGCCGGCGTACAGATCCAGCACGCCCGGACGTTCGTCGATCGAGCCAATGACATGGTCGACCAACGGCGTCAACAGGTAGCGATTGCCCTGGAAAAACGATCGGGCGTGACGCGTGAGCGGGGCGCCGCCGACGTGATCAGTGACCCACGGCGATCCCCACAGCTCCATCGTTCGCGGGTGATCGAGCGGCGCGCAGGTGACGCCCGTGACGCCGTCGACCCTCGTCAGCGTCCCGAGGCGCGACGGATCGGCGTCTTCGACCAGCTCGAGGTGAAGCGCCCGCTCGGTCGCGTCGACATTCTCGGACAGCTCAATCTCGGACACCGTCGGCCGCTCGAGCGCGGATAACGAACGCTCGAGCGCAGCGAGCGCGTCGATGGTGTCCGCGCGCAGTTGCCGCGTCGGTCCGGGCTCGCACAACGAGTGGGTGCCTTCGCGAAAGAACCCGATGCGCCCGCCCCGCACGTGCAGCCGCGCGCGCATCCGATAGCCGTCGACCGGTGACCCGATGATCGCGATCGGTTGATCGAGCGTGATGCGGCCGAGGCGTCGAAACGCATCGACGATGATCTCGGACTTCAGCGCGCGTTGCCGTTCGTAGCGGATGTGGGCCAGCACCGATCCGCCGCACGCGCCGTCCGGGGCGCCGTCAATGCGGTCCGGTGACCGCTCCAGAATGTCTCGCGCGATCGCCCAGGCCGTGCCACGCTGGATCTTTTCAATGTCGGCGTCGACCACTTCGCCGGGAATGGCGCCGGCCACGAACACGATCGCGCCCTCGTGGCGCGCAATCATGCGGCCGCCCGCGGCCGGCCGCTCGATCGTCAAGCGCACCCGCTCGCCACGATTCATATTGTTGATTCCCAGGGGAAGTGAGTCATGTCGGGATATGCATCATGTCGGGACGCACTTCTCGACGGGAGGATTGATCCCGGCGTTTGATACTTCCCGACAAGACTCGCCTCCCGACCAGGTCACTTCCCGACCGAGCTTTCACAATGATGGCAGGCCGAAATGCTGCCGCACCAGCCGGTGAATGGCGGCACGCCGGGATTGCGCGTAGCCCTCGACGGTCATGCGCGGCTGAAAGGGCGCCAGTTCGGCATCAGCGTCCGTCTCGAACGCCTGTCGTTGCTCGGGTCTCAGGGCCGCCAGCGCCTCAGCGGCCAGCGTGTCTTCGATCTCGGTCAACCGCCGCAGCAACGTGTCGCGCGCCTCGCCGCGGACCCGCGCCGCGTCCGGCCGTAACGCGTCGAGCGCCCGCACCGCGGCATCAAGCGCCGGGCCCATGAAGGGACCCGCCTGGTCGCTGCCGCGCAGGACCGTGAGCCGCGCCAGCGCCCCGTCGATCTGCGAGGCGAGCGATCGCCTCGGGCGCGCCGCCGCCACCGGCTCCTCGACGTCCGGCCCGCCCTCGGCATCCGCGGTGACCCGGGAGAGCCCAACCGCGCGCCGCCAGTCGTCGAACGCGTCCAGCACGTCGGCCTCGCAGAATACGATCTGCACCGGCCGCCGCCGCGCGCCCTTGCGGTAATAGCGCTCGAAGTAGCGGTCGATGCCGGCCTGGGCGACCTTGAGCGGAATGCCGTGCTGCGCCCATCCCTGGATGCGCTCGAAGGCCGGACCGGTGATGCGGATTAAGTGCCCGTCGTTCTTGTGGCAGAGATACGCTTCGAGATCGCGACAGTAGGATTCGACATCGATCATCGGTGCCTAATCGGTGTCTAATCGGTGGCGTTCCCACACCAGCCGCAGTCCTTGCAGTGTCAGATCCTGGTCGACATGCTCGATCAGCGTGGACTCCGGCGCCACCACGGACGCGAGACCGCCGGTGGCGAGCACCGTCGCCGCGCCGCCGAGCTCCACCTTCATGCGGCGCAGCAGGCCTTCCACCATGTCCACGTAGCCCCAGAACAGCCCGGACTGCATGGCGCCGATCGTGCTGGTGCCAATCACGCGCGGTGGCTTCCTCACCTCGATGCGCGGCAGTTTGGCCGCGCGCTGAAACAGCGCTTCAGCGGAGAGCGTCGGCCCGGGGCAGATCACGCCGCCGAGGTATTCGCCCTTCGCCGACACGGCGTCGAACGTCGTGGCGGTGCCGAAGTCCACCACGATCAGCGGCAGGCCTTCGCCATACACGGCAAACGCCGCGATGCTGTTGGCCACCCGATCGGCGCCGACCTCGTGGGGGTTGTCGATCAGGATCGGGATGCCGCCGTTCACCGCCGGCTCGAACAGCAGCGGCACGCGGCCGAAGTAGTCGCTGACCATCGTCATCAGGGTGCCGGTCAGTGGCGGCACCACCGACGCGATGATGATGCCGGCAATGTCGGTCTTGCGGATTTCGTGACGCTCGCACAGGCTGCTGATCAGGATGCCGAGCTCGTCGGACGTACGCTCGCGAATCGTGGTGAGCCGCCACGTGTGGACCAGCGTCTCGCCGCGGAATACTCCGACGACGATGTTGGTGTTGCCGACGTCGATTGCTAACAACATCTTCACAGATTCCAGCTCAGCTCGCCCGCGATGATTCGCTCGACGCCGGATGGCGTCGTGACCAGCAACGCACCGGTGTCATCGATCCCGTTGGTCAGGCCGGAGCGGCCGTCCCATTCGACGCGCGCGCCCCTCGCAGTCGGTGACGCCGCGCGCCAGGCCCGCAGGATATCACCGGGGCTTTCTTCGAGCGCGGCGAGACGGCGCCACAGCGCATCGAGCATGGCCTCGAACAGCGCGTCGCGATCCACGGCCCGGCCGAGCTCGCCCTCGATCGACGTCGCCCGCGCGGCGATCTCCGGCGGGTAGGCCGCGGGCTGCACGTTGACGCCGACGCCGATCACGATGGCCTGATGGCTGGTGCCGATCGCGAGGCCCTCGGCGAGGATGCCGGCCAGCTTGCGGCGGCCGACCAGGAGATCGTTCGGCCACTTCAGATCCGGCGCAAGGCCCGATGCCGCCGCGATCCCGTCTCGGACACCGACACCAGCCGCGAGGGTCAATAACGAGAGGGTGGAGGCGACCCCTTCCTGGGGGCCTGGACGTGCAATGAATGAAAAATACAAACCGGCCCCGGGTGGCGAGGCCCAGGTGGATCCGCGGCGGCCGCGGCCCGCCGTCTGCTCCGTGGCGGCCACGACCACACCATGGGCCGCGCCCTCGGCGGCGAGCGCCGCCGCGACGTCCATCGTTGAAGGGACGGATGGGTGCCAGCGCACGTCCATTGGGCTCGGCGCCATCACGCTGGTTCGAGCTCGAAACTCAGATCGGCCGCGGGCGCAGAGTGCGTCAGTGCCCCGACGGACACGAAGTCCGCGCCGGTCGTGGCGAGCTCCGGGATGCGCTCGAGCGTCACGCCGCCTGAGATTTCGATCTGCGCGCGGCCGTTCACTCGCGTCACGGCCTCGCGAATGTCGTCGGTCGGAAAGTTATCGAGCAGGATCCGGGGCACTCCGGTGGCGAGCAGTTCGTCGAGCTCGGCGAGATTCTCCACTTCCACTTCGACCGGCAATCCGTTCGCATTCTTCATCGCCGCGATCGCGGCGGGAGCAACTCCGCCGGCCAGCCGCTTGTGGTTGTCCTTGACTAGAATCCCAGCGTCGAGGCGATGGCGATGGTTGGTGCCACCACCGCAGCGCACGGCGTACTTTTCCAGCACGCGAAGGCCCGGCGTGGTCTTGCGCGTATCGAGAATGGTGATGCGCCCCGCGGCTGCGGTGACCAACGCCGCCGTCAACGTCGCAATGCCGCTCATGCGCTGCAGGAAGTTCAGTGCCGTCCGCTCGGCGGTGAGCAGGGCGATCGCGTCGCCGGTGACCAACGCGATCGGCTCGTTGGCGCCGACCCGACAACCGTCCGCCCACAACACTTCGATCACCACGGCGGCATCGAGTTGGCGGAAGGTCTCGGCGGCCACGTCCAGGCCGGCGACCACGAGGTCGGCTTTCGCGAGGATGACGCCACGGGCGCGCTGGCCCTGTGTGATCACCGCGGCGCTGGTGGCATCGCCGCGGCCGCGATCCTCCTCCAGCGCGCGCCGCACCAGCTCACGGTAGTCGTCCGGGCTCAACCCGCCTGTTGCGATTGGTCCGCCTTCGCCACGGCTTCGACGGATCATTACGCCTCAACGGGCGGCTTCAGGGTAATCTGCACGGCCGGCTCGGCGGCGGCTTTCAACACGAGGCTGTCGGTGCGCGTCGCCGCCTTCAGATCACGCTCGACGAGCTTCAAGCAGGCAATGGCGTCATCGGTCGATGAATACACCACTTCGCTCACCGGCGTGCCGATCGACACCTTCTGATCGACCTTGCCCTTGCGAATCACGTTCAACGCGTCGGTGACGTGCCGCACCGCCTGCCGCGCCGACGGGTCGGTGCCCGACACGCGGATGATGTCATCGCGCGTCGGCCAGGATGCGCGATGGATCGATCCGGCATTGGTCCACGACCACACGGCTTCACACGCAAACGCCAGGTAGGGCGCCAGCAGCCGCAGCAGCACCGAGAGCGCCAGCCGCATCGCGGTGGATGCCGAGGCCGCCGCGTCCGGACCGAAGTCGCCATACTTGCGCGACTTCGCCGCCTCCACGTAGTTGTCGCAGAAATCCCAGAAGAACGACTCGATCTTCGCGAGCGCCCGCGCGTATTCGTAGTGATCGAGCTCGGCGGTCGCCTCCGCCACGAGTGCGGCGAGATTTTGCAGCATGCCGCGATCGAGCGGTTCGCTCACGGCACCGTCGCGTTGCTCGCCGCTCAGGACGAACTTCGAGACATTGAGGACCTTCATCGCCAGCTTGCGGCCGATCTTCATCTGGCCGACATCGAACGCGGTATCCACGCCGGGCCCGCCGCGCGCCGCCCAGTAGCGCACGCCATCGGAGCCGTACTCCTGCAAGTGCGCCAGTGGCGTGACGACGTTGCCTTTCGACTTCGACATCTTCTTGCGATCGGGATCGAGCACCCATCCGGAGATGGCGGCGTTCTTCCACGGCACCGACTTGTTCTCGAAGTGCGCGCGCACCACCGACGAGAACAGCCAGGTGCGGATGATGTCGTGGGCCTGCGGGCGCAGATCCATCGGGAACGTGCGCGAGAACAGATCCTGATCCGTTTCCCAACCCGTCACCAGCTGCGGCGAAACCGAAGAGGTGGCCCACGTGTCCATGATGTCGGGATCGCCGGAGAAGCCGCCCGGCTTGCCGCGCTGATCGGCGGTGTAGCCCTCCGGCACGTCGGTGGACGGATCGATCGGCAGGCGCGATTCCACGGGCACCAACGGGTTGGCGTAGTCCGTGGATCCATCGGCGCGAATCGGATACCACACCGGGATCGGCACGCCGAAGAATCGCTGGCGGCTGATGCACCAGTCGCCGTTGAGGCCCTGGACCCAGTTCTCGTAGCGGGCCCGCATGTATTCGGGATGCCAGCTGATCTCGCAGCCGCGCGTGATGAAGTCCTCGCGATAGTCGATGGTCTTGATGAACCACTGGCGGCTGGTGATGATCTCGAGCGGGCGATCGCCCCTCTCGTAGAACTTCACCGGGTGCGTGATCGGTTTCGGCTCGCCCTGCAAGTCGCCGCTCTCGCGCAGCAACTCGACGATTTTCACCTGGGCCTTTTTGGCGGAGAGCCCCGCCAGTTGATCGTAGGCGGCCTGCGCGCGCGGTGCGTCGACCGACTCCCACCCGCGTTGTCCCCACGACACCGGTCCCAGTGCGCCAGTCGGCTGCACGATCGCCCGTACCGGCAGCTTCAACTCGCGCCACCACGTCACGTCGGTGGTGTCGCCGAAGGTGCAGATCATCGCGATGCCGCTGCCCTTGTCCGGATCGGCCAGCGTGTGCGCCTTCACGGGCACTCTCACGCCGAACAGTGGCGTCACGACGTCGGTGCCGAACAACGGCTGATATCGCGCATCGTCCGGATGCGCGACCAGCGCCACGCATGCAGGGATCAATTCCGGACGCGTGGTTTCGATCGCGACCGCGCCCGAGCCATCGGCCTTCTTGAAGTGGATCTTGTGAGACGCGGCGGACTGTTCGCGATCCTCGAGCTCGGCCTGCGCCACGGCGGTGCGGAAGTCCACGTCCCACAAGGTCGGCGCTTCGACTTGATACACGAGCCGTTGCGCCAGGTGGCGCAGGAACATCAGCTGCGACACCCGTTGCGCCGCCTTGCCGATCGTCGCGTAGGTCATCGACCAGTCGATCGACAATCCGAGATGGCGCCAGAGCTGCTCGAATACCTTCTCGTCCTCAACGGTGAGCTTGAGGCAGAGCTCGATGAAGTTCGGCCGCGACACCGAGACCGGTTGTTTGTCCGGTTTCTCGCCCCTCGACGTTGCTCGGGGCGACCCTGAGCCTGTCGAAGGGTCTGGGGGCGTGAAGTCTGGCACGTACGGCAGCGACGGATCGCAGCGCACGCCGAAATAATTCTGCACGCGCCGCTCGGTCGGCAGGCCGTTGTCATCCCAGCCCATCGGGTAGAACACTTCCTTGCCGCGCATGCGCTGGAAGCGCGCGATGATGTCGGTGTGGGTGTAGGAGAAGACGTGGCCGACGTGCAGCGACCCGCTCACCGTCGGCGGCGGCGTATCGATCGAATAGATCTGTTCGCGTGACGTGCTGCGGTCGAACCGATACGTGCCGTCACGCTCCCATCGCGCCGCGAGGGCATCCTCGAGGCCTTCGAGCGCCGGCTTCTCCGGGACTGACATAGATCCCCATTATTGCCGAACTATTCAGCCCTGGATTTGATCCGGTCGATTTCTTCGCGGACGAGGCGCTCGGAGGTTTCGGAGACCACCGCGCGCACGGTGTCGCGGATGG
The DNA here is from genome assembly GCA_964513235.1 of uncultured Acidobacterium sp. Lineage (GTDB taxonomy): Bacteria > Acidobacteriota > Vicinamibacteria > Vicinamibacterales > UBA2999 > 12-FULL-67-14b. The sequence goes on along the minus strand of CAZEMI010000065.1, from coordinate 16,425 downwards.
CGCCGGCGATCGCGTCGCGCAGGTGATCGATCGAGAAGCTGCCCTGCACGCGCTCGGCAACACGGCCGGCCACGCGCTCGAGCATGTCGTCGGTGATCTGCGGCGGTTCGGGCGTCGGCGGCAGGGCCGACTGCAGGCGTTCCGAGACCCGCGCGGCAATGTGCTCGAGCATGTCACCCGTGATCTGGGGCGGTTCGGGCGGCGGCGGCAGGGCCGGCTGCAGCCGTTCCGAGACCCGCGCGGCGATGTGCTCGAGCATGTCACCGGTGATCTCCGGGGCCACCGTCTGCACCTGCACGCTGGCTTTCAGCCGTTCAGCCAGCTGCTCCGCGACGTGGCCGGCCACCTCGTGAGGCACCTGCGGTGGTGGCACGGGCTCGATGTGAATGCTGTTCTTCAACCGCTCCGACACGAAGGCGGCCATGTGATCGAGCATCTGCTCGCTGATCTTCGGCGCGGCGGGTTCCACTCGGATGCTGTTGGTCAGCCGCTCGGACATGACCGACGCGAGGTGATCGAGCATCGGCTCGGTGATCTGGGGCGCGGCCGGCTCGACCCGGATGCTGTTGGTCAGCCGTTCGGCCACGACTGACGCGATGTGATCGAGCATCGGCGGCGTGATCTGCGGCTCGACCGGCTCCACGCGGATGCTGTGTTTCAGGTGGCCCGCCACCGTGGCCGCGACCTGTTCGAGCATGGGCGGCGTCAGCTCTGGCGCCACCGCTTCGATCTTGATGGTGTGCTGCAGACGGTCCGAGACCGATGCCGAGATGTGATCGAGCATCTCGCCCGTGATCTGCGGCGCCACCGGCTCGACGCGGATGTGGTCCTTGAGGCTTCCGGACACCAGAAAGGCGATGGTCTTGATGATTTCGCCCGTGATCTCCGGCGCCACCGGCTCGACGCGGATGTGATCCTTGAGACTGCCGGACACGAGGAAGGCGATGGTCTTGATGATCTCGCCGGTAATCTCCGGCGGCGCGACGCGAACCGTGTCCCTCAGGCGATCGGCGACCGTGGTCGCGATCTCCTCGATCATCGCGGCGGTGATCTCCGGCGTCACGGCGTGGATGATCGGCTCGATCATCGGCGGCGCCTGGTTCGTGCCCTGCTCGAACGCCAGCAGCGCGTCGAAGTCGTCCGCCACATCGCGCGTGTCTCGCTGTGGCTCGGTTGCCGAGGCGAGCAACGCGTTGGTCAGGCGTGGCACCGCGGCCCCGTACGGCGCTGGCGGTGGAACCTGGGCCGCGGGCGGCGCGGGCTTCCGTTCTTTCGCGGTGGCCGCCGCAAAGAGATCAATCGGCAGCGTCCGCGCAATTGGCTCGCTCGGCAGCGGTTCCTCGTCCCGAGGCGCCGAGAGCGTCATCTCGATCACGGCCGCGGGTTCAGCCGGCCCGAGCTCCTCTGACGCAGGAGGAACGGCGGAGGCGAGAACGACTTCGACAACCGGCGTCACCGGGGCTTCAACGACTCTTGGTGCCTCAGCCACCCTGGGTGGCTCAATCGCTTCGGGCGGTTCAACGACTGTCGTCGGTTCAACGACTGCCGTCGGTTCAACGACCTTCGGCGGCTCGGTGACCTTCGGTGGTTCGACGGGACCGGTCGCGATCGCGGCGGACAGATCCGCCTCGCCAAATTCGAAATCGTCGTTCGCGGTTGGCGGCGCCGCGGGCGCCGGCTCGGGCAACGCCACTTCGTGAATGCCCATCTCTCTCGCCAACTCGCGTTGCTCGAGCTGGCGCGCGTCGCGCGCCTTCTGATCCTCCGCGAACCACTCGTCGTCCACTTCGTAGACGGGCTGCGCTGCCGGCCCGGCGGCCGGCGGCTGCGGCAGCTCCGGGGCGCGCTGCTCGTCGGCGAGGTCGCGGCGCCCGGCGCGCGCGTCGCCGCGCGACGGGTTGTCGCCAAACCAACCCTCATCCACTTCGTAGACGGGATTGCCGGGCGGCGGCGCGGATTGGGGCGTCCTCACGCGGCCGGGCGAGCGTGGATCGCCGGACTGGTGGAGCTGACCAAGCGGCGGCGAGGGATTGCGTTGCTGGGCGGGCGTGCGGCCCGCAAGCTGTTGATCGAGCGTGTCGAAGGCGTCGCCGAGGGACTCGAGGTAATCATCGCCGCGGGTGGTGCCATCGACGGGCCGGGCGTTCGCGTCCGGCGTTCGATCGCGCCGCTCGCCCCCCCTCGGCACCGGCCGGGAGGTCGAAACCGCGAGCGGCATCGCCGGCGCCGGCCGCTGCCCCGCCGCCACGGTCGCGGGCGTCACGAGCCGTCCCGCGGCCGGCGCGGCGTCCCTGGCCGTAAGGCCCAACAGCTCCTTGACTCGTCTAATCACGACCGTTGGCTCTACCGGCTTCTCAATCACTCCATTGGCGCCGCTCGATAACAGCTGCGCCTCGTCGATGGATTCGAACGCGCCGCTCAACAGCAGCACGGGCACGTCCTTCGACTCGGGCTTGCTCTTGACGAACCGCGACAGGTCGTAGCCGTTGACGTGCGGCAGCGTCGTCCCCGCCAGCACGATGTCGGGGCGATCCACCACCACGCGGTCCATGGCCTGGTGGCCGTCGGACGCGGTCACAATCCGCACCGGCTCGTGCGCAAACGTCAACGCAATCACTCGCTGAACGGTGATGTTGTCGTCGGCGAGTAAGAGCGTGCGCATACGGGGCTACTGTCGGGTATCGGCGCGTGCAGCCGCGGGCAACAGCCGGGGCCCCCACGGCGCGGACTCTGCGCCGTGGGGTGAAAGCAGCCGGGGCCCCCACGGCGCGGACTCTGCGCCGTGGGGTGGAAGTAGCGTCCGCCTTCGCGTGGCCACGGCGCGACAGGTCATACGCGGGCGCGGGCGTTGGCGGTAATGAAGTCGATAATGTGCTGCATCGGGGTGCCGGGCAGGAAAATCCCCTTGATGCCCAGGGCATTCAGCTTCGGAATGTCGACGTCGGGAATGATTCCGCCGATCACGACCTGGACGTCGTCCAGGCCCTTCTCCTTCAACAGCTCCGTAACGCGCGGGCAGATGTGCATATGCGCGCCCGACAGAATGGACAGCCCGATCACGTCAGCGTCCTCCTGCAAGGCCGCCGACACGATCTGCTCCGGCGTCTGGCGCAGGCCCGTGTAGATCACTTCCATGCCCGCATCGCGCAACGCGCGGGCAATGACCTTGGCGCCACGATCGTGCCCGTCGAGTCCGGGTTTGGCGATAACAACGCGTATTTTTTGACTCATTCAGACGACTCTGTGGTCATGGGTCCTGGGTCCTGGGTCCTGGGTCTTGCCCAAGTCCCAAGACCCAAGTCCCAAGACCCTAAATAACAGGCACTTCCTCATATTCGCCCCAGACTTCGCGCAGGGCATCGCACATTTCTCCCACCGTCGCGTACGCGCGCACACAGTCGAGCAGCAACGGCATGGTGTTGTCGCGGCCCTGGGCCCCCGCCTTCAGCGCGTCCAGCGTGCGCCGGACGCGATCGTTGTCGCGGGTCCGCTTCAAGTCGGCCAGCCGCTCGAGCTGCAAATCCGCGGTGCTGTCGTCGATGTAGAGGATCGCGATCGGCTTCTCATCGGTCTGGACGAAGTCGTTGACGCCGACAATCGTCTTCTCGCGGCGCTCCACCGCCTGCTGGAACTGGTACGAGGCCTCGGCGATCTCCTTCTGCGGATAGCCGTGCTCGATCGCTTCGACCATGCCGCCCATCCGGTCGATCGTCTCCCAGTACTGCCGCGTGCCCTCTTCCATGTCGCGGGTCAGCTTCTCGACGAAGTACGACCCGCCGAGCGGATCGACGACGTTGGTCACGCCGCTCTCGTGGGCGATGATCTGCTGCGTGCGGAGCGCGATGGTCGCGGCTTCCTTCGTGGGCAGCGCCAGCGCCTCGTCCAGCGAGTTGGTGTGCAGCGAGTTGGTGCCGCCGAGCACCGCGGCCAGCGCCTGCAGCGCCGTGCGCACGACGTTGTTGTAGGGCTGCTGCGCCGTCAGCGACACGCCGGCGGTCTGGGTGTGGAACCGCAGCGCCCACGATCGCGGGTTCTTCGCGCCAAAGCGATCCCGCATCGCCTCGGCCCACAGCTTGCGCGCCGCCCGATACTTCGCGATCTCCTCGAAGAAGTCTGAATGCGAATTGAAGAAGAACGACATGCGCGGGACGAAGTCGTCGATGTCCAGCCCGGCGTCCTGGCCGTACTGCACATACTCGAGCCCGTCACGCAGCGTGAACGCCAGCTCCTGCAGCGACGTCGAGCCCGCTTCGCGAATGTGATAGCCGCTCACCGAGATCGTGTTCCACTTCGGCACTTCCTTCGAGCAGAATGCGAAGATGTCGGTGATCAGCCGCATCGACGGCCGCGGCGGGAAAATGTATTCCTTCTGGGCGATGAATTCCTTGAGGATGTCGTTCTGGAGCGTGCCGGAGATTTTCTTCCAATCGGCGCCGTGCTGCTCGGCCACCACCAGGTACATCGCGAAGATCATCGGCGCCGGCGAATTGATCGTCATCGACGTGGTGATTTTCGGGTCGTCCAGCGGGATGCCTTCGAACAGGCGCTCCATGTCGGCCAGCGAGACAATGCTGACGCCGCATTTGCCGACCTCGCCAAGCGAGAGCGGGTGGTCGGGGTCGCGGCCCATCAACGTCGGCAGGTCGAACGCGACGCTCAGGCCGGTGCCGCCCGCGGCAATCAGGTCCTTGTACCGCTGGTTCGTCTCTTCGGGCGTGCCGAAGCCGGCGAACTGCCGCATCGTCCACATCTTGCCGCGGTAGCCAGTGGGGTGAATGCCGCGCACGTAGGGAAACTCACCCGGATTGCCGATCTGGCGGTCGTAGTCGATGCCGGCCACGTCCTCGGCGGTGTACAGTCGCTCGATCGGGCGGCCCGAAATGGTCGTGAACGGCCCTTTGCGCTCGGGCGATTTGCGGAGCGCGGGCTCGAGCGTGTCCCGTTCCCACCGGGCCTTGCGAGTATCCGCGCCGTCGACGACGGTCTTCATACGCCCCTAATTATAAGACCGGCTTTGGGTTCCCCCTTGAAACAGACAGCGAATTGACATCGGCCATCGAAGCTGATTACTTTTGATCGTTTGGCCGTACTCGCAACGGGCCACAACGGCGTTCATTCTCCATGAGGACTTAATGGCGGCACAGGGAACCATGTTTGACGCAATGCTCCAGGAATTCACCGGGGCGGCGCGCATTCTCAATCTCGATCCGGGCATCTGGCAGATCCTGACCCACCCCAAGCGGCAGATCATCGTGTCGTGCCCGGTCCAGATGGACAGCGGCGTGATCCAGGTCTTCAAGGGCTACCGCGTCCAGTACAACGTCACGCTCGGCCCCGCGAAAGGCGGCATCCGGTATCACCCCGACGTGTCGCTCGATGAAGTGACGACGCTCGCGGCGTGGATGACGTGGAAATGCGCGGTGGCCCAGCTGCCCTTCGGTGGCGGCAAGGGCGGGGTGATTTGTGACCCCACGAAGATGTCGATGCGCGAGCTCGAGGCGCTCACCCGGCGCTACACCGCCGAGATCATCGATTCGATCGGCCCGGACAAGGACGTGCCCGCGCCCGACGTCAACACCAACGAACAGATCATGGCGTGGTTCTCCGACACCTACTCGATGCACGTCGGGCACACCGCCACCTCCGTCGTCACCGGCAAGCCGGTGGAAATGGGCGGATCGCTGGGACGGCGCGAAGCCACCGGCCGCGGCGTGATGATCGTGGCGCGCGAATCGGCCAGGCATCTCGGCTTCGATCTGAAGGGCTCACGCGTGGCGGTGCAGGGCTTCGGCAACGTCGGCTCGATCGCCGCGCAGCTGATGGCGCGGCAGGGCGCCCGGATCATTGCCGTCACCGACTGGAAAGGCGGCGTCTTCAACCCACAGGGCCTCGACGTCGACCAGCTGATCGAGCACGTCAAGCAGCACAAGACGGTCCATGGCTACCGCGACGCGGAGCCGCTCACGCAACCGGACGTCTTCACCACCGACGCCGAGATTCTCATCCCCGCCGCGCTCGAAAAACAGATCACCGCGGCCAACGTCAGCCAGATCAAGGCCAAGCTGATCGTCGAGGGCGCCAACGGCCCGACGACGCCCGAGGCGCACAAGATCCTGCACGAACGCGGCGTGTTCGTGGTGCCCGATATTCTCGCCAACGCCGGCGGCGTCACCGTTTCGTACTTCGAGTGGGTGCAGGATCGTCACGGCTACTTCTGGACGGAGAAGGAAGTCAACGAGCGGCTCGAAGCGAAGATGTGCCAGGCGTTTGAAGTGGTGCTGGAGACCGCGCAGAAGTTCAAGGTCGACATGCGCGTGGCGGCGTACATCGTCGCGATCAATCGGGTCGCGACGGTCACCAAGCTGAGAGGAATGTACGCCTAACTACCGACGCGGAAGGCGATCAGCTCGGACACGGGTTTGTCGCCTTCCCCTTGCGCCGTGATTTCCAACAGGTACTGACCCGCGGCGAGGTTGGCGAGCGGAAGATCGATCGACGAGGGCTGACCGGCGGTCGCGGTCACCGTCACGTCCGACATCTTGGTGCCCTGCTGGTTGAGCAGCTGCGCCGTCACCGTGGGCGTCACGGTGCCCGGCGCGAAGGCCTCGAATCGAATCAACAGGCGCTCGGTGCGGCGGAACTCCCGCGTGGCCACCGGAGTGGGCGGCGCCGCGGAAATCAGCGCCGTGAACTCGCGCGCCGTGCGCGCCACCCATACCTTCGGTGTCGTGATCGTGATTTCCGGCGCGGAAAGATCGGGCACCATCAGATCGCGATCTTCGACATCGAGCGTGCCCGTGCCGTCGCCCTCGATGGTGAGACGCAGATCGAGTTTCCCTGGCGGCGCGTCGAAGCTGACCGTGGCGCCACTGCCCGACGGCGCGAGCTCCGACGGCACGCGGCCGCGATACACGATGTCGCCCGTCGGCGAGGTCGCCAGCACCGTGACCCGGCGCGGTTCGTCGCGCTTCACGCCGGGCGTGGGCGGCAATGGCTCCCACAGCAGCGTCACCTTGGTGCGGCCAGCATCACTCTTGTCGTTGCCGATCCACGTGCGGATGTAGCGGCGGTTGGTCATCGGCGCGATGGCCGCCAGCGCCCTGGTCACCGCGGCGGGCGGGCCGGGCTTGGGACCGGCGACGGCCCGCTTCAGGTCTTCGGTGGTGTAGGCCCAGAAGCCCTTGCGGGCGCGGACCTGCACGCCCGGCCGCTTGACGCGCACCCGGATCTCGTGGAACTTGCCGTCGCTTGGCGCCTGGGTGGTGTAGCCGACCAGGTAATAGGCGCTCGCGTCGCGGACAATCTGCTTCATCGCCGTGCCGAGATCGTTGCGATTCACGATCGCGCGGCCGTCGGTGTTTTCGGCCAGCGTCCGCAGCGCGTCCATCGAGGAATTCAAGTAGGCCTGGCTGGTCCGCATCGAGATGTTCTGGCCCAGGTCGAACTCGCCGGTGCTGAGCCCACGCGGATCGAGCGCATAGATCGACGTGTTGTTCCGGTTGCAGGCATCGTAGACGTCCTGCAGTTCCTGCAGCATGTCCATGTCGGCCGAGAACCGCGCCCGGTCCTCCATCAGGTTGTTCTCCGCCGCAAACGGATCCCGTGTCAGGTCGCCGGTGCCGGCAATGCCGCCGGGAAGATTGCTGCGCAGTTGCGGCGGCAGCAGCGACGTGTAGCCCTCGCTCAGCAGGATGACCGACTTGCGGCCCTCACGCAGCGAGCCGAGCTTGGTGCAAATGCCGCGCAGCGCCGTCAGCGACACCTGGCGGCGGATCATCTCGATCGCCTGCGGGTTCAGCCGGTAGACATAGCCCCGCTCGACGTCGTTGATCGGCTCGTAGTCGTACTTGCGGCCCACGAACCGGTCCACCGCGTTGATCACGCCCTGGTGACTGCGCGTCAGCGTGACGGCATCGGTCGGCGTCAACGGATGCATCACGCTGATCAGATCGCTTGGCGCGAGCTGATTGGCGATGAACTCGGAGACCGGCCGTTTCACCGACATGCTGGTCTCCTTCCGGACGTGATAGTCGTCCAGGAAGAAGACGAAGATGCGCGAGTTCTCGTCCGCCGCGGCCGTCTCTTCGTCGTTGCGGGTGCGAATGGTGCGTTGCGTGTAGCCAGGCTGGATGAGCGTGTCGATCTTCACCAGCCGGAAGGTCTCGGCCTTCTGCGGCTTGCCGTCTTCCTGGATGTCGAAGTCTTCGAGCGTGAGGTCGGTGACGGGATTGCCCTGCCGGTCGGTGACGATCACGTCGACGCGCACGGTATCGATGCCGGTGCGGAACACCGGCTGGGTGTCTGGCGCGGCCGGACTGGCATTTTGGGGCGCCGGACTGGCCGCCTGCCCCTCCGGCGTGGCCAACGCGGACGCTGACGCGCCCACGCCGATGACGCCGCACAGCAAACTGAAGGCGGCGACCGCTAACGCGCGTGAAGGCGTGATGCGCATGCTCGTCATGTCGATGATAACATTTGAAACACGGAGAGCACGGAGGAGTACGGAGGCCACGGAGGCTTCCGAACCCACGAATTCTCCGTGTTCTCCGTTCTTCTCCGTGTCCTCCGCAAGGATTTATTCATGAGCCAGACGATGACCGCGATGCCGGCGCTGACGCGGTTGGCCGACGACGAAGTGATTTTCCGCGACAGCGTGTACGAGTTTGCCGACAAGGAAGTGCGGCCGCTCGCGCGCGAGATGGATGAGCAGGCCAAGATCTCGCCGGCGCTGATCCAGAAAATGTTCGATCTCGGCGTGATGAGCGTCGAGGTGCCGGAAAGCTACGGTGGCGGCGGCGGCACGTTCTTCCACTCGGTGCTGGCGGTGGAATCGTTGTCGCGCGTCGATCCGTCAGTGGGCGTGCTCGTGGACGTGCAGAACACCCTGGTGATCAACGCCGTGTTGCGCTGGGGCACCGAGGAGATCAAGCGCAACTACCTGCCGAAGCTCGCCTCGAAGACGATCGGCGCCTACTGTCTCTCCGAAGCCGGCTCGGGCAGCGACGCGTTCGCGCTGGCGACGCGGGCCACGAACAAGGGCGACGGCTTCCTCCTCACCGGGCGCAAGCTGTGGATCACCAACGCCAACGAAGCGGACATGTTCATCGTGTTCGCCAACGTGAATCCCGACGCCGGTTACCGCGGCATCACCGCCTTCATCGTCGATCGCGGGTGCGCCGGCTTCACTATCGGCAAGAAAGAGGACAAGCTCGGCATCCGCGCCAGCAGCACGTGCGAGCTGCTGTTCGAGGATTGCTTCGTGCCGACGTCGCAAATCCTCGGCGAGGTCGGCAAGGGCTACAAGGTGGCCATCGAAACGCTCAACGAAGGCCGCATCGGCATCGGCGCGCAGATGCTCGGCCTCGCCCAGGGCGCGCTCGATCACACTGTGAAGTATGTGAAGGAGCGCAAGCAGTTCGGCAAGGCGATCGGCGAATTCCAGGGCGTGCAGTTCCAGCTCGCTCGCATGGCCACCGACGTCGAAGCCACTCGCCTGCTGGTCTACAACTGCGCGCGCCTGCGCGACAACGGCCTGCCCTTCCTGACGGAAGCGGCGATGTGTAAGGTGTATTCGTCGGAAGTCGCCGAGCGGGTGGCCTCGATGGCCGTGAATCTGTTCGGCGGGAACGGGTTCGTCAAGGAGTATCCAGTCGAGAAGCTCTATCGCGACGCCAAGATTGGTCAGATCTACGAAGGCACCACCAACATGCAGCTGATGACGATCGCGAAGGATCTGCTGAACCGGTAGCCCGCCTATTCGTGTCGCAACACCGATGCTGCTTCGATCCGCATCGCGCGGCGGGCGGGCAGATAGGACGCCACGATCGTCACCGTCAGCGCCAGTCCGAAAACAGTCGAGTAGGTGATCGGATCGAAGGGCGAGACTTCGTAGAGGAGCAGGCCCAACCCCTGTCCGGCGAGCATCGCGGCGGCGGCACCGACGGCGAGCCCCAGCGCGCCGACGCGCAGCCCCTGCAGCCAGATCAGCGAGAACATCGCCAGCGGCCGCGCGCCGAGGGCGAGGCGGATGCCGATCTCGTTGGTGCGCTGCGCGGCGGCATAACTCATCAGGCCGTAGATGCCGATCGCCGCCAGGGCGAGCGCGATTGCCGCAAACACCGTGACCATCGACGCATTCATTTGCGGCGCGGCGGCCGCATCCGACACTACGTCGGTCATCAGGCGAATATCGGAGACCGGTTGTTCGCGGTCAAGCGTCGCGACGACGGAGCGGATCGTCTTGTCGAACGCGGGCAACGATCCAGTGACGCGCGCGGCGAGCGTCATCGAGGCCCACGGGAACTGGAGATAGTGAAAGTACATCGCCGGCTCGTCCTGCCGGCCGAGGGCCCTCATCCGCGACGCCGGCGTCACGCCGATGACTTCGTACGGACGACGGCTGTCCCCCACCAGCAGCTGGCGCCCGAGCGGATCCTGGCCTGGCCACAGGCGCTCGGCGAGCGATTCGTTGATGATGGTCGAACGCAGCGCGCGTTCACGGTTGTCGCCGGCCGTAAAGCCGCGACCCGCTGTCAACGGGATCCCCATCGCCGCCAGGTAGTTGCCGCCGATCACACGCCAGTCGGTCCGCACGCCGCTGGCGAGTTCCGGTCCCGCGCCGTTGAGGCGCACCTGCATCACCGTGTAGCCGCCATCGAACGGCACGCTGCTCGACACCCCGGCGGCGACGATACCGGGACGGCCTTCGAGATCGGAGACAAGCCCCTCGATGAATGCCACATACGGCGGCCAGGCCTCATAGCGCGTGCTGTAGAAGCCGAGTTTCCCGGTGACGACCCCGTCCGGCACGAAGCCAAGCGGCTCCGCGCGGAGATTGCCAACGCTCCGAATCAGGAGGCCGGCGCCAACGAGCAGCACCAGCGCGAGCGCGAGCTCCATCACGACAAGTCCGTTGCGTAGACGTCCGGCCCTCGGCGCATCGGTCATGGTCCGCGTCATGCCGATGAGACCACTGCCAAACCGCTCGCGCGAAACCAGGAGCGCGGGCGCCACACTTACTGCGAACGTGGTTGCGATGGCGGTAACGGCGGCGAAGGCCAGCGCGTAGGCGTTCAGCGACAAGCCGGCCGCGCCGGCGATGTCTTGCGGATACACCCATTCGGCAAGGCGAAGACCCCAGATGGCGACGATCAGGCCCGCGCCGGCGCTGAGGATCGACAGCACGCCGGCTTCAGCCAGCAACTGCGCCGCAACCCGGCCCCGCGAGGCGCCGAGCGCCAGGCGCGTCGAGATTTCGCGCTGCCGCCGCGCGCCGCGCGCCAGCATCAGGTTGGCGACGTTGACGCACGCGATCAACAGCAGCACCGCCACCGCGCCCATCAGCACGACCATCGAACGGCGCGTCGGCGGCTGCACGATCGCGTCGTACAACGACTCGACCCGCGCGCTCCACCCGCGGTTGGTTTCCGGGTACGACAGCGCGAGGCGGCCGGCGATCGTTTGCAGCTCCGTTTCCGCCTGCGTCATCGTCGTGCCGGGGCGCAGCCGGCCCACCACGATCACATTGTGGTCGCCCCGATCGAGCTCGGCCCGATCGGGAGCCATCGGCCGCCAGATGTCGGCGGCAAACGGCGCCCGCAGCGGCGGCATGATCCCGATCACCTCGTGCGGCTCGCCGTTGATGACGATGGGGCGTCCAATCACGGAAAGGTCGGCTACGAACTTGCTGCGCCAGTAGTCGTGTCCCAGCATGGCCACATAGCGGTTCGCCGGCAGATCTTCATCCGCACGAAACAATCGACCCGCCGTTGGTTGAATGCGAAGCGCGCGAAAGAACGCCGACGTAGCCACGCCGCCTTTGATCTGCTCCGCCTCCGCGCCGTCAGTGCGGTTATCCGTCCGGATCTCGAACGCGCCGAGATCGGTAAACGACGCGGCGCCTTCCTGCCAATCGAGATAGTTCGCGACCGACCCGACAGAACGGGTGACGTTGCGCTCCTGATTGGCCTCCCACGCGACCACCAGCTCGTGCGGCGCCGGCAGCTGGATCGGCCGTAGCACCACCGCATCCACGATGGTGAACATGGCCGTGGTGGCGCCGATGCCGAGTGCAAGGGTCAAGACGACGACGGTGGTGAAGGATTTCTCCCGGCGCGCGAGCCGCGCCCCGAACCGCACATCGTGAAAGGCGCGCTCGATCGCACTCCACCCCCAGAGTTCGCGGAGCGATTCCTTGACGCGCAGCGTATTCCCGAACTGGCGGCGCGCGCGATCGCGTGCCGCGTCCGCGCCGACGCCCTCTTCGCGGAGCGAGGCTTCACGCATCTCGAGATGGAACGCCATCTCGTCGTCCAGATCGTGGTCGAGTTGCGACGCACGCCGGAGCGTCTTGATGCGAAGCCAGAGTTCGTGCAGACGTTCACGCATCGTGCACCTATGCCGTGTTGAGAACCTGGCTCACCGCGGCCGCGAGGCGCGCCCAGGCATCCGTTTCGGCGGACAGCTGTTGCCGGCCGGCGGCGGTGAGCTTGTAGAACTTCGCGCGCCGGTTGTTGCCCGACAGGCCCCACTCCGACGACAGCAGCCCGCGCAGCTCGAGGCGATGCAGGGCCGGGTAGAGCGCGCCCTCCTCCACCTTGAGGACATCGTCGGAGGACTGATGGATGAACTCGGCCACCCCGTATCCATGGAGCGCCCCGCGGCTCAGCGCCTTGAGCACCATCACGTCGAGGGTGCCCTGGATGAGGTCCCCTTCAGATTGCGCGGCTGGTCGTCGTCCCATAAATGGTTTAGGGGAGATTACAAGGTCATAGACGGAGGCGCAAGGCGGGAAGTTTCACCGGCGGCGTCGCCGCGTGGGCGCTGACGGCTAGCGCAGAATTACCTGAAGGGTTCGTGCATCGCGCGACAGGCGATCCAGCAACCCGCCGCGTGTGAGACCCGCGACGCCGACGACGCGAATTGCGGCATCGACCGCACGCTGCGCGGCGTTCGCGGCAAACGTGTGGGCGCGGGTGATCGCATCCTCGGCGTTCTCGCCACGATCGAGCATTTGCGCAGCGTTGTAGGTCAGCACGCGCGCCGCGGCAACTTCGGTGGCGCCATCGGCGAAAGTCCAATGCGGGGCGGTTTCGTCCGGTCCCGGCTTCACGCCGGTCTTCTTCATCGACTCGAGCGTGTGCTGAATCGCGGCGCGGCCGACGCCGAGCGCAACCGCGGCGGCCACCAGTCGCGCGCGGATGCGGCTGCTTTCCGGAATCGACGCCAGCGCGGACTCACTGCCTTCGAGCCCCGGCATCATCACCGCGGTGGTGTTGGATTTTCCGCCGACGCCCTCAAACCCAAACCGCGCGCCGCGGCCCGGATCTTTGCTCGCAAGCTCCTCGACCACCAGCACGGCGTCGATGGCCTGCGCCGGAAGCGCCTTGATGGAGTTGGCAGCGGCGACGAGTGCCTGCTGTTCTGGAGTGAGGTCGAAGGTCATGGAGAATAAGCCGTTACGTATAGACACAAGCTAGCTCCCCTCGCTCCTATGACAGCCATAACGAGTAGGGGCGCTACAGTCGAGCCAAGAAACAAACAGCCAACCAGTAGCAACCAGTCGCGCGCCAAAGCCTTTTTGTTCAATAGTTAGTGTCCGTCCATAGCCGCCCATTTACTTTTTCTTTAAAGCATTCTTCTTGCGCTTCTGTTTTCGCGTAGACGGATCACCGGGCTGGCGGTGGCGGTGTACGCCGCAAGGCATCCAGGTTCTTCTTAAAGTCGCGCGGGAGTTTGATGCGATCAGCCACGTCGTATCACTTCGCAAAAACGAGCGAAGCAGGGATCATCGTCAATGTCGATGATCTCGCACAGGAATACTTCATGTGGGCCAATGTCTTCCCAAGGGCGACCATCTGGGGCGCACTGCGGCGGCAAGTCAGTGAGAAACATCACGCCTTCAATGAAATCGTCCATGACTGCATCCTAGTCTACTTCGCGGTGAAGAAATGACCGCGTAAGTCGTTGACTCGTACCGACGGCTGGCGGCCGGCGGTGACCGTGTCACCGGCCGACTCTGCGGCGCTCTCGCGGAGCAGGCGACGCGCGACAGACCGCACACCATCAGCTGGAGCGTGAGCGCAGCCGGGCGGGAGGCGGCAGCGCGCGTAGCGCGAGCAGGTGTCTCGCGCAGCGAGCCTTCGGTCCGCCTTCGCTAAGGCTTCCGCCTTCGTCAAGACACGACGGACAAGTCGGCGGACAGGCCGAGCCGACGCGCGGAGCGCGGGACGGCGTCTCCCGGCGTGAACGTTCGAGCGAGCCGCGGCGGAGCACTTACCGGAAAATGGAGCGGAGGCCAGAGTCGCGCCTGTTTGAGGCCAAGCAGTGCCGCCGAGTTGCGCCAAGAGCACAATGCGCCGAGCGACATTTTCCCGGCGAGACGAGAGTTCACGCTGGGAGACGCCGGCCCGCGCGGAAGCGCAGGGCAGGCCTCTACGAAAGCTTCTTGAAGATCGGGCGGAGACGGTCGGCGGTGCGAGGGAGTTCTTCCGGCAGCACGCGAACGTCCCCGACCACCGTCATGAAGTTGGTATCGCCGTTCCACCGCGGCACCAGGTGCATGTGCAGGTGATCGACGATACCCGCGCCGGCCGGGCGCCCGAGGTTCATGCCAACGTTGATTCCCTGCGGCGTGAACGCCTCGGTCAGCACCCGTTCCGCAAGCTGCGTCAGCAGCGCCATCTCCGTCAGCTCGTCGCGGGTCAGTGAGGCCAGCGTCGGCGCGTGGCGCTGCGGCACCACCATCAGGTGGCCGGAGTTGTAGGGGAACTTGTTGAGGATCACGTAGGCGAGCGCGCCTTCGTGCACAATCAGCTGCCGCCCCTCGTCGATCGACTGGGCGACGCAGAACACGCAGTCGGTGGGTTCTTCAGACCGCGTCACGTAGCTATGTCTCCAGGGAGACCAGATCCGATCCATTGACGATTTCGGATCTCAGATGTGAGATCTCAGATCAATCGCCGATTCTCAGATCTCAGATTGATCTGAGATCTGAGATCCGAGATCTGACATCGTCGTCTCACCCGTTTCTTTGTTGATGAGATCCTTGAGTTCCTTGCCCGGCTTGAAATACGGCACGCGCTTGGGCGGCACGTCCACCTTGTCGCCGGTCTTCGGGTTGCGGCCCTTGCGGGGCTCGCGCCTGCGCAGGCGGAAGCTGCCGAATCCGCGAAGCTCGATCTTCTCGCCGCGCTTGAGCGCTTCGATGATGCTCTCGAACACGGTGTCGACGATGACCTCGGAGTGCTTCTTGGTGAGGTCCGAGACCCGCGAGACTTCTTCGACCAGTTCCGCCTTCGTCATATATGTGTAGGGGCGGGACTTTAGTCCCGCCCACCGTGATCATTTGTGCTTCAGGTGATCGCCCAGCGTCGCGCCGCCGTCACCCTGTGACGTCGAATACGACTCCCAGTCGGTGCGGAATTCACCGGTCTTGACCGCACGGATACTCAAGCCGATCTTCCGCTCAGACGGGCTGAGCTTGATGATCTTCATCTGGTAGCTCTTCTCGACTTCGAGATCGATCTTCTCGCCGCCTTGCGAGTCGTCGAACTCGCTGACGTGAATCAACCCCTCGATGCCTTCATCCAGCTCCACGAAGGCGCCGAAGTTGGTCATCCGAACCACCTTGCCCTCGATGTTGTCACCGGCCCTGTGCCGCGAGAAGAAGTCTTCCCAGATATCGGTCGCAAGCTGCTTCAACCCCAGTGACAGGCGCTGGTTCTCGGCGTCGATGCTGAGCACCATGGCCTCGACCACGTCACCTTTTTTCAGAACTTCACTGGGATGCTTGACGCGCTTGCTCCACGACATGTCCGAAATGTGAATCAGGCCGTCGATGTCGTCTTCCACTTCGACGAACGCGCCGAACTCCGTGAGGTTTCTGACCTTGCCCTTGATGCGCGTGCCGACCGGGTACTTCTCGGCCAGCTCGTGCCACGGGTTGCTCTCGACTTGCTTGAGGCCCAGCGAAATGCGCCGCGCCGCCGGATCCACGCCGAGCACCTGGGCTTCCACCGTGTCCCCGACGTTGAGGATCTTCGACGGGTGCTTGACGCGCTTGCTCCACGACATCTCGCTGACGTGGATCAGGCCTTCGACGCCGGGCTCGAGTTCGATGAACGCCCCGTAGTCGGTGAGGCTCACCACCTTGCCGCCGAGCTTCGCGCCCGCCGGATAGCGATCCATCACCGTCGTCCACGGATCGGGCACGAGCTGCTTGTGGCCGAGCGAGACGCGCTCGGTGGCCGGGTCGTACTTGAGGACGATGACGTCCACTTCGTCGTTGACCTTGAAGATCTCGGACGGGTGGCCGACGCGGCCCCACGACATGTCGGTGATGTGCAGCAGGCCGTCGATGCCGCCGAGGTCGATGAACGCGCCGTAGTCGGTGATGTTCTTCACCACGCCGCGGAGCTGCTTGCC
>CAZEMI010000064.1:0-13721 GCA_964513235.1 uncultured Acidobacterium sp. | reverse complement strand
GAGCACCAGCAGGTAGATGCGCCCGTCGGCGCCCTGCAGGTTGTGGCGCACATCCGGTTCAACCGGCTTCGAGGCAAACAGCGGCCGTGGCTGGCGCTCGACGGGAAGGTTGACGAGCGAGAACGCCGTGACTTTCTGCGGCCGGCGATCTTCGAAGATCTCGAAATCCTCCGACTTCAGATCGGTCACGAACTTGCCCTGCGCATCGAGCACCCGCGCGTCGACCTCGACGTAGTTGATCTCGGCGCGGAACGTGAGCGGCGGCTGCTGGGGCGCGGGCGGCGGCGCCTGGCCCTGTCCGTGGACCGAGCCCGCCGAAAGCGCGATCGCCGTTACCAGGCTGTAGAAGAGGAATCGTGTCTGCATAGTCCAAGCCACCAAATCAAGAGAGTCACTAGATCAAGAGATCACCAGATCAAGAGATCACCAGATTATAGGACGCCCCGCAGGGGCGTCCGGCTCCCCCCCTCGTTATAATCGGGTGATATGCCCATTGATATCGGCGCCGTCCAGAAAGCCCTCACCGCCGATGGCCTCGATGCCTGGCTCCTCTATGACTTCCAGGGATCCAATCCGGTGTCGTACCGCCTCGCGGGCATGGGCGGCGCCGGGCACCTCGCCACGCGGCGCTGGTTCTACCTGATCCCGCGGTCGGGCGATCCCAAGGCCCTCGTGCACGCCATCGAGCGTCACAATCTCGATCACCTGCCCGGCACCAAGATCGTCTACGCCGGACGCGCCCAATTGCAGGCCGGACTCACCCAGCTGCTCGGCGGCATCACGCGGGTGGCGATGGAGTACTCGAAGAACTGCGCCATCCCCTACGTCTCGCGCGTGGATGCCGGCACCATTGAACTGATCGAGTCGATCGGCGCCGAGGTGGTGTCGTCCGGCGATCTGATCCAGCAGTTCGAGGCGCGCTGGAGCGACGCCGCGATTGCGACCCACCGCAGCGCGTCCGAGAAGCTCTATCGGATCAAGGACCAGGCCTTCGAGGAAGTCGCGCGGCGTCTCTGCGACGGGGTCGCGACCACCGAATACGACATTCAACAAAAAATGGTCGGCTGGTTTACCGATGAGGGCCTGGTCGCCGATTCGGCGCCGTGCGTGTCGGCGCAGGAAAACGCCGGCAACCCGCATTACCTCGCCACGGCGGCGGAGCATCGCCTCATTCGTCCCAACGAGCTGGTACTGCTCGATCTCTGGGGCAAGCTGCGGCAGCCGGGATCGGTGTATGCGGACATCACGTGGATCGGCTTCACCGGCGCCGCGATTCCCGATCGCATGACCACGGCGTTTGCCGCCATTTGCGGCGCGCGCGATGCGGCGGTCATCGCCGTCCAGGACGCCGCGCGGGCCGGACGCGAAATTCGCGGCTTCGAGGCCGACCAGGCGGCCCGCAAGATCCTGATCGACGCGGGGTTCGAAGACGCGATTCTGCACCGCACCGGTCACAGCCTCGGCGAAAACGTGCACGGCAACGGCGCCCACCTGGACGATTATGAAACCCACGATGAGCGCCGCCTGCTGCCGGGCAGCGGGTTTACCATCGAACCTGGGCTGTATTTCAAGGATTTTGGCGTTCGGACCGAGATCAATATGGTCTGGGCGGCCGGGGGACCAGAAGTGACTGGCCCTCGTCAAAAGGCTATCCTGTCATTGAACTAGTCGGCTGCATTAGCTGGAGGCGGAATGTCGAGTCGCAAAACCACGCTGTTCTATTCGTTGTTGATCATGGTGGCCTCGCTCGCGGTGGGGATGGTGATTGCCTCCCGGCTCGAGTTGACGCCGGCCTCGTCGGCGCAGACCGCCGCCACGCTGGCGGTGCCGCCGATGAACAGCGCGCCGCTCAGCGGGCCGGTTGATGCGGGCACGTTCCGCACCATCGCCAAGACGGTGTCGCCCGCGGTGGTGAATATCCGCAGCACCTCGCGCCAGCGCGCCCAGGAGATGACCGAGTTCTTTGGCGGCGGCGGCGGCGACGACCTGCTCGAGCGCTTCTTCGGCGGCCAGGGCGGCCGGCAGCAGCCGCGGCCGCGGCCGCGCGAGCAGGAAACGCTCTCGGCCGGCACCGGCTTCGTGATCAGCCGCGACGGCTTCATCCTCACCAACAATCACGTGGTCGAGGGCGCGAGCAAGATCGAGGTCGCGTTCTTCAACGAGGAAGCCGATGTCTACTACGAAGCCACGGTCGTGGGCCGCGACCCGCTGACCGACAGCGCCCTCATTCAGCTGGTCGACGCCAAGCGCGATCTCACCGAGGTGAAATTCGGCGACTCGTCGCAGATGCAGCCCGGCGACTGGGTGGTGGCGATCGGCAATCCCTTCGGACTGGGCCACACCGTCAGCGTCGGCGTGATCAGCGCGACGCGCGCGTCGGGCTTGCCGGTGGCACAACAGCGCCGCGCCGACGTGCTCCAGACCGACGCCGCGATCAACCCGGGCAACTCCGGCGGCCCACTGC
Organism: uncultured Acidobacterium sp.; assembly: GCA_964513235.1. GTDB lineage: Bacteria > Acidobacteriota > Vicinamibacteria > Vicinamibacterales > UBA2999 > 12-FULL-67-14b. The sequence continues at coordinate 11,257 of CAZEMI010000064.1, read as the reverse complement.
TGAACGCACGCGGCGAGGTGATCGGCATCAACACCGCCATCTTCACCGACGCCCGGCAGCAGGGCAACATCGGCATCGGCTTCGCCATCCCGATCAACAGCGTGCGCGAGCTGATTCCGCAGCTGCGCACCGGCAAGATCACCCGCGGCGTGATTGGCGTCAGCGTGCAGCCGATTCCGCTCGACGCCCTGACCGAATTCGGGTTGAAGGAGCGCCGCGGCGCGCTGGTCGGCCAGGTTGGCCGCGGGCAGCCGGCGGCCAAGGCCGGCATCGAACCCGGCGACGTCATCCTCGAGTTCAACGGCAAGCCGGTGAAGAACACCGACGAGCTCGTCGCCACCGTGATCCGTACCAAGCCCGGCACCACCGTCCCGGTGAAGATCCTGCGCGACAAGCAGGAACGGACCGTGAACGTCACCGTCGACGAGCTCGATCTCGAAGACGAAACCGCGCGCCAGCAGACGCGCGAAGCCAGCAGCGAGCCGGATGAGGCATCCTCATCGGCATTCGGCCTCACCATCAGCACGCTGACCGCCGACACGGCGCGCCGCCTGCGGGCGCCGTCCGACGCCGAGGGCGTGCTGGTGTCGGAGGTCGAGCAAGGCAGCCCGGCGTTCCGTGCCGGCCTGCAGCGCGGCGACATCATCACCCGCATCAACCGACAGCCGGTGCGCACGCCTCAGGAAGCGAGCCGGGCGCTGGGCGCGGTGTCGTCGGGCAGCACCGCGTTCCTGCTGGTGCTGCGCGGCGGCCAGGAACAGTTCTTCACCGTTCGCAAGGAATAGGGCCACCGATTAACACCGACTAGACACCGATTAGACGCGGATTAGGATGGCCCTCGAGCGCGAGATCAAGCTTCGCTTCGACGATGCCGGCGAGGCACGCGAACTGATTCTCGCGCTCGGCGCGACGCCGCTCTACGGCCGCCGCCTCCAGGAAGACGCGCTCCTCGACACCGAGGACGAATTACTCCGCCGCCAGCGATCGACGCTGCGCGTCCGCTCGGAGGGCGGCAAGAGCCTGCTCACCTTCAAGGGACCCGCCCTGCCCGGGCGCCTCAAGATCCGCGAAGAACACGAAACCGTCGTCGCCGACGGCGCCGCGCTGCTCAGCATCCTGGAATCGCTCGGCCTGCACGTGTGGTTCCGTTACGAAAAGTACCGCGAGGAGTTCTCCGCCGACGACGTGGTGATTGCCATCGACGAGACGCCGGTCGGCGTGTTCGTCGAGATCGAAGGCGGTGAAGACGCCATCCACGCCGCGGCCCGCGGGCTTGGCAAGCGGCCGTCGGACTACATCACCGACTCATACCGGTTCCTCTTCCTGCAGCATCGCGACGCGAACGGCCTCGGCGGTCACGACATGGTCTTCGCCGGCTCGCCCACCGTAGCGCCTGGCGCGAAGGTGGGGCGCGCCGAAGAATGATCCGCCTTCGCGCCGGAGGCGCTTCGGCGGGACAAGTCGGCCTGGCAGGCTGGCCCGCGCTGGTGCTGACCGCCGGCCTGGCCACCCGCTTGCAGCCACTCTCGTCGATCCGCGCCAAGGCGGCGCTCCCGGTGGCGGGCGAAGCACTCATCACGCGCCTCCTCCGCTGGCTGCACGCCGCCGGCATCCGCCGTGTGGTGCTCAACCTCCACCACCGCGCCGATTCCGTCACCCGCGTCGTCGGCGATGGATCGCGGCTCGATCTCTCGGTGCGCTATTCGTGGGAGACCGAGATCCTTGGCTCGGCCGGCGGCCCGGCGCGCGCCGTCCCGCTGCTTGCCGCCGATCGCTTTGTGATCGTCAACGGCGACACGCTCACGAATGTCGACCTGCGCGCGCTGGCCGCGCAACACCTCGACACCAACGCCATGGTGACCATGGCTGTGGTCAGCGCCGATCCTCGGTATAACGCGATCCTCGCCGACCAGGCAGGAATCGTCACTGGGTTTTCGAAACGAGAACCCGGAACCGCTGAGAACCCAACCCCTGGAACTCCTGGAACCCTTGGAACCCCTGGAACCCTTGGAAGGTTCCATTTCATCGGCGTTCAGGCGGTCAATGCCGCGGTGTTTGCCGGCGTGGACCCTGACAAGAAATCGGAGACGGTGCACGGGATCTATCCGGGCTTGATCGCCGCGCGGACCGGCGCGATTCGGATCTTCCACAGCCCTGAGGACTTCCACGACATCGGGTCGCCGAAGGACTACCTCGAAACCGCGATCACGTTGGCGGCCCGCGAGGGCCGGCCGCTGGATCGCGGGGAAGGGTCGATCGTGGCGTCGAACGCGACGCTGGTCAACACCGTGGTCTGGGACCGGGTCACGATTGGCGACAACGCACGCCTCAGCAACTGCGTCGTGGCCGACGATGTGGCGGTGCCGGCGGGCGCGCATCACTCCGACTGTTCGCTCGTCATGCGCGGACGTGAGATGATCGTGGCTCCCTTCACCGCGCCGGAGGCGCGGTAACGCAAGACGTGATGGAACCGCGCCTCGAACAGTACCTCGCGGCACAGCAGCTCGACCCGCACTCGGTGGTCCCGCTCACCGGCGATGCGTCGGATCGGCGCTACTTTCGCGTGCTGTTGAAGGAGGCCAGGCCGATCGTGCTGGCGCTGCACCAGGGCCCGATTGACTTCGACGCGATGCCCTTCGTGGCCGTGGCGCGCCTGCTCGCCGAAGTGCCCCTGCCGGTCCCCCGGATCCTGCACCATTCAAACGAGCTCGGCATCCTCGGTCTCGAGGATCTCGGCGATGTCACGCTGCAGGCGCACCTGGGCACCGCGACCGCCGGCGAACACGCGGCCCTCTACCGCCAGGCCGTGACCTTGATCGCCCGCATGCAGCAGCGCGGCGAGGCGCTGCGGTCGGAGCAGTACCCGCCGTATCGCATCGCGTTCGACGTCGAGAAGCTGACGTGGGAGCTGGAATTCTTCGTCAAGCACTACCTGATGGCCTACAAGGGGTTCCGCCCATCCGACCAGGAGCGCGACATCCTGCGGCGCGAGTGGTCGGACATCGTCGAGGAGCTCGCCGCCGAGCCACGGGTGCTGTGTCATCGCGACTATCACAGCCGGAACCTGATGCTGCACGACGGCCGGCTCTACATGATCGACTTCCAGGATGCCCGCATGGGGCCCGACACCTACGACCTGGTGTCGTTGCTGCGGGATTCCTATGTCGACCTCACCGCGCAGCAGGTCGAGGAGCTGATCGCGTTTTTCCTGGCGCTCAAGGGCGGGGGCGGCGCGGATGGCGAGTTCCGGCGCCGGTTCGACCTCATGGCCGTGCAGCGCAACCTCAAGGCGCTCGGCACCTTCGGCTACATGACCACGTCGAGGAACAATACGGTTTATATTCAATACATCCCGCGTACGTTGGCGCACGTGAAGGCCAACCTCGCCAAGTATCCGCGCTTTGAGCGGTTGCGGGCCCTGCTCGACCCGTTCTTGTAATGTGAGCCTGCTGTGGTCATGTTTGGAATCTCGACGCACCTCTACGTCGGCGATCGGCTCGACCGCGATCACCTCGTGGAGATCGCCGCGCACGGCTTCGACGCCGTCGAGGTGTTCGCGGTCAAGAGCCATTTCGACTACCGCGACCGGCGCGCCGCCATCGCGCTGGCCGAATGGCTCGACGACACGCGGCTGACGCTCCGTTCGATGCACGCGCCGATTGCGCGCGACTACGTGAACGGATCGTGGCAAGACGGGCTCAGCCTCGCCGCCACCGACCAATCCCAGCGTCAGGCCGCGATTGAAGAAACGCTGGCGACCCTCGACGTCGCTGCCGCGGTGCGCTATTCGACGCTCGTCGTCCATGGCGGCGTGCCCGAGCCGTATGGTGGCCGGGCCGACAATCACCTGGCCTCGCTGGTCCGCAGCCTCGAAGAACTCGCGCCGGTGGCGCAGCGCTACGACGTCCGCCTGGCCGTTGAAGTGATTCCCAATACGCTGTCAACGCCGGCGGCGCTGGTCGATCTCATCGAGAGCGACATCGATGCGGCGGATCTCGGCATCTGCATGGACGTCGGCCACGCGCGGTTGATGGGCGATGTCGTCGACGCGATTGAGACCTGCTCGGGCCACCTGATCGCCACGCACCTGCACGACAACCGCGGCCGTAGCGACGATCACCTCGTACCCGGCAAAGGGGTGATCGACTGGGACGCGACGCTGCTGTCCCTGCAGAAGATCGGCTACGACGGCGCGTGGATATTCGAGCTGGCCGCCGCGGCGGAACGCAAGCCCGTGCTGGAATTGGCCGTAAAGGCGCGCGAGCGTTTTGAAGCGCTGCTCCATATCGGCGACGAGATGTTGGGACTGGACGACACGTAGAACCTCAGGACCTCAGGACCTTAGGACCTCAGGACCTCAACACCTTAGGACCTCAAGACCTCAGCGATGCATACAACTATCGAGAAAATTGGCGAGCACGCCGGCGAGACCGTCACGATCAAGGGATGGCTGCACAACCGCCGCTCGAGCGGCAAGATCCATTTCCTCGTCGTCCGGGACGGGACGGGCTTCCTGCAGGTGGTGATGGGCAAGCGCGACGTCGATGAAGCCACGTTCCAGAAGGCCGATCACCTGAGCCAGGAAAGCTCCATCATCGTCACCGGCACGGTGAAGAAAGAGGAGCGCGCCATGGGCGGCTACGAGATGGTCGCCAACGGCCTCGAGGTGGTGAGCGAAGCCCACGACTACCCCATCACTCCTAAAGAACACGGCGTGGACTATCTGATGGATCGCCGGCACCTGTGGATCCGCGCCGAGCGCCAGACGGCGATCCTCCGCGTGCGTCACGAAATCATCAACGCCGTGCGAGACTTCTTCAACGATCAAGGCTTCATCCTCGCCGACACGCCGATCTTCACGCCGGCGGCCTGCGAAGGAACCACGACGCTCTTCCCGGTTCAGTATTTTGAGGACGAAAAGGCTTACCTGACGCAGAGCGGACAGCTCTATAACGAAGCCAATGCGATGGCGCTCGGCAAGGTGTATGCGTTTGGCCCGACCTTCCGCGCCGAGAAGAGCAAGACGCGCCGGCACCTCACCGAGTTCTGGATGGTCGAGCCCGAGATGGCCTATGCCGACCTGAATGACGTGATCACGCTCGCCGAAGGGTTGATCACGTCCGTGGTCGCACGCGTGCTCGACCGCCGGCAGCGCGAGTTGAAGACGCTCGAGCGCGACCTCTCGAAACTCGAGAATGTGAAGGCGCCGTTCCCCCGCCTCAAGTACGACGAGGCCGCGAAGATCCTGCTCGACAAGGGCCTGCCGTTCGTCGCCGGCGGCGACCTTGGCGGCACCGATGAAACGGTCTTGTCGGAACAGTTCGATCGGCCGGTGTGCGTCACCCATTACCCTGCCGCGATCAAGGCGTTCTACATGAAGCCGGATCCGAACGAACCCGACAAGGCGCTCTGCGTCGACGTGCTCGCGCCGGAGGGCTACGGCGAGATCATCGGCGGCGGCCAGCGCCTGGACGATCTTGCACTCCTGCTGCAGCGCATCAAGGAACACGACCTGCCGCAGGAATCGTTCGAGTGGTATCTCGATCTGCGCCGCTACGGATCGGTGCCGCACGGCGGATTCGGCATGGGCATCGAGCGCTGCGTGAGCTGGATCTGCGGGCTGGAACACGTACGGGAAACCATCCCGTACCCCAGAATGCTGTATCGAATCTATCCCTGATACGCCGATCGACGCGTCAATCAAATAGATTCTTATTAGAAGTATCTATTGACTTATATAGATACTTGCCTTAGATACTTATATGGTAAGATACGTCTCGCTTGGAGAGCCAATACCGCGAGACGATCGCCCAGAAGATCCGCGATGCACAGCGGACGCCGCTGCCGCGGCTTACCCGACGCGATGTCTATGTGCCACACGTAGCCGGGCGGGCCGTGGCGGTCCTCGGCATGCGTCGCGCTGGAAAGACATCCTTCCTGTGGCAACTGCTTGGCGACCGCGCCAGGGCCGGCACGGATCGGGACGGCCTGCTCTATTTCAACTTCGACGACGAGCGGCTGGTGGGCATGCAGGTGTCTCACTTGTCGCTGCTCGTCGAGGAATACTACCGCCAGCACCCTGAGTGGCGCGGCGCGCAGCGCGCGATGTGGCTGCTCGATGAAATCCAGTTGGTGCCGGGATGGGAACGCTTCGCGCGCCGCATCCTCGATTCCGAGAACGTTGAACTCTATCTTTCCGGCTCCTCGGCCAGGCTTCTGTCCCGCGAAATCGCCACCAGCATGCGTGGCCGGACGATGGAAGCCATGGTCCATCCCTTCAGCTTCCGCGAGTACTTGCGCCACCGCGGCCGCGAGCCGGAACAGGCCGCCGCCCGCCTGGCGATGCCACAGCGGTCGGCGCTGCAAAAGGACCTATTGGCCTATCTGCACGACGGCGGTTTCCCGGAGTTACAGAATGCGCCGGCCCGCGATCGCAATGAACTACTGCGCCACCACGTCGACGTCACGCTGCTCCGCGACGTCGTCGAACGCCACAATGTGTCGTCGCCCAACGCGTTGCGGTGGATGACGCGGCGGCTATTGAGTAACCCCGCCGGCACGTTCAGCGTGCACAAGTTCCACCAGGACCTGCAGGCCCAGAAGGTGGCGGTGGGAAAAGAGAGATTGCATGAATACCTGGGGCACCTCGAGGATGCGTTCCTGATCCACACACTGCCACTGGCCACGTCGTCGGAACGCCGGCGACAGGTCAATCCGCGCAAGGTGTTCCCGGTCGATCCCGGTCTCATTCCGGTGTTCGATCGGTCGGGCACAGCCAACTTAGGACATGCGCTGGAAACGGCCACGCTGCTGGTCCTGTTGCGGCGCGGCGCGGAGGTGGCCTATGTCAAGACCGCGGAGGCTCTCGAAGTAGATTTCCTCGCACGGTTCCCCGACGGAACACAGCAGTTGATCCAGGTGTGCGCAGACACGGCGTCGGCAGAGACGGTGGCGCGCGAATACCGCGCCCTCGCCGGCGCGGCCCGCGAACACCGGCGCGCCACACAGCACCTGCTGACGCTCACGCCGGAGGCCGTCACCGAGATACCCGAAGGCGTCCGCCTGCACTCGGCGGAGGTGTGGCTGTTGACGGAAGACCAGCGAGGCGAATGACGTGAGCATCTTCGACGTCCGCCACGCGCGGAGCGGGTTACTGGTGCGGCTGGCTCGTCCTGCTACCGAGACCGGAACCGTCGAAAGTGTGGAAGAAAATCATCCGTCCGGCGTTGCCGTCCTGCACCCGCCACCACATGTCGCCATGAGCGAGCACGATGGCGTCGAGCGCGCCGCCGACGGAGGTAGGTCCCGTCTTTACGCTGAAGATGCGAGCCCCCTGCTCGGTCCGGCTGGCCAGGAGTTCGCCGCCGCTCTTGGGCTTACCGATCACGGCCGACACGACCGCATCGAGCGCCGCGCCCATGTTGGTGTCCTCGAGGCTGAAGGAAGCCGTCGTAAAGTTGAGCATGTTGTCAGGATCGGCCCAGGCGCTCACCGGCCGCATCACGATCAGGCCATCGCGCTCGATCCACCGGTAACGCCCGTCGATGGCAGTCAGTCTTTCGAGAGCCTCGGCGAGCGAGAGTCCGAGCAGGTTGACCACCTCTCCACCGCGCGGGGCCTTGGGGCGGAATGGGTGGCAGCCCGGCGGGTATTCCACGCCCACGCGAACCTGAAGGCGCAGTGCCAGTCCCGATACTGCGTCCGGAACAGTGCACTCGTGTACGGGCATGCGAACTTCGAAATTGAGGTTGATGACCCGCTGTAAAGGCAGAACCGCAGCGTCCTGTGCACCACCAGTCGCAGAACTCAGCAGAATGAAGACAACGCCGAGGAACAGGCGCCACATAGGCGCATGTTACACTGGATAGTTCCGATGAAGATAGGGTTCGTCTCCTTGGGCTGCCCCAAGAATCTCGTCGATTCCGAGGTGATGCTCGGCATGGCCGAGAAGGATGGGCACGAGATCACCGCGGACGCGTCGCAAGCCGACGTGCTGGTGGTGAACACCTGCGCCTTCATCGATCGCGCGAAACAGGAGTCCATCGACACGATCCTCGAAATGGCGGAGCTCAAGGGTCGCGTCGCCGGGCGGCGATTGATTGTGACGGGATGTCTCGCTGAACGGTACCGGGAAGAGCTGAAAAAGGAAATACCCGAGATCGATGTGGTCCTCGGCACTGGGGAGGTCGCGAATTTCCCAGCCGCGCTCTCGGGATCCGGGAACCGGGAACCGGGAACCGGCGTGCCGATGCAGTTCTACAAACGCCATCTGATCCCTGATCCCGGATCCCGGATCCCGGATCCCGGAGTCGCTCCCGTCTTCGGGGTCGACCTTCCCACGTACTTGTATGACGCGTCGACCCCGCGCAAGCGCGTCACGCCCGATCACTACGCGTACGTCAAGATCGCCGAAGGCTGCGATTACAAGTGCGCGTTCTGCATCATTCCCAAGATGCGCGGACATTACCGCAGCCGGCCGATCGACTCGATCGTGAAGGAAGCGCACCAGCTCGCCGCACAAGGCGTGAAAGAGCTCCTGCTGATCTCGCAGGACACCACGTTCTACGGCATCGACCGTGGTGAGCGCGGCGCGCTGCCGAAGTTACTACGTGCATTAAATGAGATAGCCGGCATCGAGTGGATTCGCCTGCTCTACCTCTACCCCACCACGATCACGGCCGATGTCATCGACGCGATCGCCGATCTCGACAAGGTCGTGAAGTACATCGATCTGCCGCTGCAACATGCTTCCGACGCGGTGTTGAAGCGCATGAAGCGGCCCGGCACCCGCAAGTCCTACACCCGTCTGCTCGACAACATCCGCGCGCGCATTCCGAACGTCGCGCTCCGCACCACGTTCATCGTCGGCTTCCCAGGCGAAACCGCCGACGACTTCGCCGAGCTCGAGGCGTTCATCGCCGAGGAGGGCTTCGATCACGTCGGCGTGTTCAGCTACTCGCACGAGGAAGGCACCTCGGCGCACGACCTGGCCGACGATGTGCCGGCGGCGACGAAGAAGAAGCGTCAGGACCGGCTGATGGCCCGCCAGCGCGACCTTGTGGCCGCGCGCCAGCGGACGCGCCTGGGCGAACGGACTCGCCTGGTGGTGGACGGCCGCTCCCCCGAGCACGAACTCGTCGTGCAAGGCCGGCTGGCCGGCCAGGCTCCGGAGATCGACCCGGTGGTCTACCTGACCGATTGCGACCCGTCCGAGTTCCCCAGGGGCGCTTTTATTGACGTGGAAATCGTCGGATCGCAGGACTACGACTTAATCGCCAGGCCGGTCACAGGTTTTTGACCGGACCGGCCTGTCCGCCGAAGCGCAAAGCGCGAAGGCGGACCGCCGCCGAACGGCCCTCGCCGTGGCCCGAAGGGCGAAGGCGGACGTGTTACACTATGAGGTCGGTTACTAGTCTGGGAAACCAGAGTGGGCCTGTTCTTTAGCCCACTCTTTGTGTTTTAGGGGGCTTCGTGAGCGCGCCGCTCGAACGCGTTCGTGAGATGGCGGCCCGGGTTGCCGGAACGTACGGCCTCGACATCTTCGACGTCGAGCTGAAGCGCGAAGGCGGCCAGCAGGTCCTGCGGGTCATCGTCGATCGGCCGGGTCCGGCGTCGACGCCGGAAGAGAGCGTCAGCATCGACGACTGCGCGCGGGTGGCCGAAGAGCTCGGCACGCTGCTCGACGTGGAAGACGTCATCCCGAGCGGCTATACCTTTGAGGTGTCGTCACCGGGACTGGATCGGCCGCTGCGGACCGCGGAGGACTACCGGCGGTTCGCCGGACGGTGGGCGAAGATCGTGACCTCGCAGCCGGTGCAACGCCAGACGGCGTTCAACGGACGGGTCAAGGGCCTTGAGGGCGCGGACGTGTTGTTCGAGTCGGAGGGCAGGAAGCTGGTGAAGTTGCCGCTGCGACTCATCAAGCGAGCCCACTTAGAGGTTGAATTCTGATGAGTGCGAATCCGCTGCAGCAGACGATTGAAGCGCTGGCGAAAGAAAAAGGCATCGAGCCGGATGTCGTCATCCAGGCGATGGAAGAAGCCGTGCTGACCGCGTCGCGCAAGTTCTACAAGGGCGGCGAGGAGTTGAAGGCGAAATTCAACCCCGAGAACGGCCAGATTGAGCTGTTCGCGGTGAAGACGATCGTCGACGAAGTGACCAACCCGGCCACCGAGATCTCGATGGCGGAAGCCAAGGAGATCTACGGCGAGGACGCGGAAGTCGAAGCCGGCTATCAGATCGAATTTCCGAAGCGCACCGATGTGCTCGGCCGCATTGCCGCGCAGACCGCCAAGCAGGTGATCTTCCAGAAGGTGCGCGAGGCGGAACGCGAGAACGTCTACGCGGAATACAACCAGCGCGTCGGCGACGTGATGAACGGGCTGGTCAAGCGGTTCGAGCAGGGCGACATCATCGTGGAAGTCGGCCGTGTCGAGGCGATCCTGCCGCGCAAGGAACAGTCGCGCGCGGAAAGTTACGCGCAGGGCGACCGGGTGCGCGCGGTGATCCGCGGCGTCAGCAAGAGCGCCAAGGGGCCACAGATCGTGCTGTCGCGGACCGACCCGGCGCTGTTGATCAAGCTGTTCGAGCAGGAAGTGCCCGAGATTTACGACGGTACGGTGATGATCCGCGGCGCGGTGCGTGAAGCGGGTGATCGCGCCAAGGTGGCGGTGTTCTCGCGCGAGCGCGATGTCGATCCGGTCGGCGCGTGCGTCGGCATGAAGGGTACCCGCGTGCAGGCGATCATCCGCGAGCTGCGCGGCGAGAAGATCGACATCGTCGATTTCTCCGACGACCCGGTGCAGTTCGTGATGAACGCGCTCAGCCCGGCGAAGGTGCAGCGCGTGACGATTGTCGACGACAAGGAAAAGGTCATGGAAGTGGTGGTCGAAGACAGCCAGCTGTCGCTCGCGATCGGCAAGAAGGGCCAGAACGTCCGACTCGCCGCCAAGCTGACCGGCTGGCGCATCGACATCAAGAGCGAAGAAGAGAAGCGCAAGGAAGTCGAGGCGCAGTTTGGCGCGCTCGAAGCGGCCAATGCGGCGCCCGAGGCCGAGCCCTCGGCGCCCGAGGCCGAGCCCGCGACGCCCGAGGCCGAGCCCGCGACGCCCGAGGCCGAGCCCGCGGTCGTCACTGAAGGCGAAGAGTCGAAGGGATAACACGTTTGTCGACGGTTCGTATCTATAAAGTCGCCGAGCTGCTCAACACGACCAGCCAGGAAGTGCTGGCAATGTTGAAGAAGAACCACGGCATCGAG
>CAZEMI010000063.1:0-29266 GCA_964513235.1 uncultured Acidobacterium sp. | reverse complement strand
TGCGGGCTACGACGTCAATCGCGAGCCGTTCCTGCGCGTGATGCGCAAGCACCGCGAGGCGATCAAGGACATCAACCAGAAGAACGTGCCGGACGATCTCTATGCCGGCGCGCAGCAGGCCTGGGACGATGCGGTGGAGCTTGGTGAAGACTTCGGCTATCGCAACGCGCAGGCCACCGTGCTGGCGCCGACCGGCACCATCGGCTTCATGATGGACTGCGACACCACGGGCGTGGAGCCCGACATCGCGCTGGTCAAGTACAAGAAGCTGGTCGGCGGCGGCATGATGAAGATCGTCAACCAGACCGTGCCGATGGCGCTCGGCAAGCTGGGCTACACCGCCTCGCAGATTGACGACATCGTCAAGTTCATCGACGAACAGGAGACCATCGAAGGTGCGCCGCACCTGATGGAGCGCGACCTGGCGGTGTTCGATTGCGCGTTCAAGGCCTCGAAGGGCGAGCGCTCGATCCACTACATGGGCCACATCAAGATGATGGGCGCCACCCAGCCGTTCATCTCCGGCGCGATCAGCAAGACCGTGAACGTGCCGAAGGATGCGTCGGTCGAAGACATCGAGCAGGCCTACCTCGAGTCGTGGCGGCTTGGCGCGAAGGCGATCTCGATCTATCGCGACGGCTCGAAGCGGACCCAGCCGCTCAACACCTCCAAGGCGGCGATCGACGCCAAGGGCGTGATTCAGAGCGAGTCGGCCGCCGAAGCCGTGAAGGCGGCAGTGGCCGCGGCGCTCTCCTCGCGCACGCCGATGCGGCGCAAGCTGCCCGACGAGCGCCAGGCGATCACGCACAAGTTCGACATCTCCGGCCACGAGGGCTACATCACGGTGGGCCTCTTCGAGGACGGGATGCCGGGCGAGATCTTCCTCGTCATGGCGAAGGAAGGCTCGACGATCTCGGGCTTCGCCGATGCCTTCGCGCAGGCGATCAGCTACGCGCTGCAGTACGGCGTGCCGCTGCAGGCGCTGGTCGACAAGTTCAGCCACGTGCGCTTCGAGCCGTCGGGCATGACCAAGAACCCCGAGGTGCGCTTTGCGAAGTCGATCGTCGACTACATCTTCCGCTGGATGGCGTCGAAGTTCCTGTCGCCGGAGGCGCAGTTCCGCGCCGGCGTCAACAACCGCGACGAGGCCATGGAGCAGGCCGAGCCCTTCGACTCCGCTCAGGGCAGATCGGCTGTGCCGGCGCCGAAGGCGCCGTCCACGCCCACCGCGAAGGTGAGCCCGACCGGCGCGATTGTCCCGTCGACCTCGCGGTTCGCGGCGATGCAGAACCAGGAAGACGCGCCGCCCTGCAGCACCTGCGGCTCGATCATGGTGAGAAGCGGCGCCTGCTACAAGTGCAGCAACTGCGGAACAACTTCAGGCTGCGCCTGAAGTTCGGGAGGCTGACCACGAAAAGGGCCGGGGCGACCCGGCCTTTTTTGTTATTCGCTGTTCGTTATTGGTTATTTCTTCGGAAAGTCCCTGTGAGCCTTCACCTCTCTGATTTGCATGATGTGCCGGTGCGAGTGCGACGTGATCATCAGGAACCATTGATACAAGTCCTGGCTGGCCGTCAGAAACTGTCGGCCGCGCAAGTCCTCCTGCGTCTCCTGCGCGGTCTTCATCATCTCGGCACGCAGCTTCTTGAACGACGCGAGCGACGACTTCATGTCGGGAAACTGATCGCGAGGGACGCGCGCTTCGCCGGTGGTGGTCCTCTGCGTGCGGTCGATGCCGTACCACAACATCGCCACATCGGTGGCTTGCGGCTTGAAGTCCGGCTGCACCGGCTTGGCCAGCGACTCCTTGAACTGACTCCAGTACTGCGGCTCGGCGATCGCCAGGTGCATCACCACCTCTTCGACGCTCCAACTGGTGGGCGTCATCTTGAACGTCAACTGCGCGTCCGAGAGGTCCTTCACTTCGTCTTCGAGCCAGGCCTCGGTCATTTCAAAATGGGCGACCAGGCGCTGGCGCTCGCCGGGGGTCATCGGTCCGGCACCGGCAGACACGGGAAGCGCCATACCAACGACGGCGAGGAGGGCAGCGGTTCGCATGCCGCACACGATCCGTCCGGCGATGCGGGCCGTCAATTCAAATGTGACGAGCGGCAACAGCCAGGGACGGACGGATCACACGCGGACCCACGGCTTGTCCTTCACCTTGGGCCACCGCGTTCGCTGCGCCAGCTGGGTGTAATCATCGGTTGCGCACTCGGTGGCCGTTCGCTCCGGGAAGATATCTTCCCCGTAGCCGCGCTTGATGAAGAAGGCGTTGAACCCATAGCGGTGCGTCCCGACCAGCCGATAGCCCTTCTCGCGGCCGAGCGACACCATCGCGGCGAGCGACACGCTGCGAAAATCGTTGGCGAACGAGTCGAGCACGAAATTCGGATCGTAGGGGATGGTCACCGCGAGGTCGGGCGGCACGGCGTTGTGCACCTCGCAGACGACCACCAGCGGTTCGACGACATCCAGCGCTTTCCAGATCCAGTAGTCGTTGCCGTCGAGATCGAGCGACAGCAGATCGATCGGTCCGCGCAGCCCGGCATCGGCCACCAGCTGGTTGACGTTTTCGGCGGTGATCCACCCTCGCGTGAAGGTCGGCGGATGCAGGAAGGTGTCCTTGTGTACCCCGTACAACGCCCTGCCTCGCTGCACGCGCTCTTCATCGGCGTCGAACAGCCAGCCCCACCAGCCATGATTGACGATGAGATTGGCGGTGTTGCACTCGATGCCGTCACCGGCGCACAGCTCGAGACACCGGCGGTTGCCAGGAGGGATGAGCGAGAAGAGGTAGAGCAGGATGCCGTCCTCTTCGAACTGCGAATACTGACGGAAGCCGACCTCGCGAAAATCGAGCGCCTTCTGCGTCGCGCGAAACTCGGCCTTGAACTGCTGCTGCAGCACCAGCTGCGCAACCTTCTGATCGGTCTGCGCTTTCAGCAGTCGTACCGGGTACTGCTCGAACAGGCTATCGAACCATCGCTGTCGTTCTTGCCGGAGAAAGGTTTTCAATCGCTGCATCATAGGAGCGGGGGCGGGATCGTCACCGAGGGGCGCTGCTTATGCTAGCGTACTCCGCCGTCCCGCAAGACGTGCTGACGGGCATTCTCGAACGCTACTGGGGATATGCCAGCTTCCGGCCGCTTCAGCGGGAAGCGATGGAAGCTGTGCTGTCGGACCGGGATTCATTGCTCGTCCTTCCAACCGGCGGCGGCAAGTCGCTCTGCTTCCAGGCGCCCGCATTGGCTCGCGACGGGCTCGCCATCGTGGTGTCACCGCTGATCTCGCTGATGAAAGATCAGGTCGACACGCTGGTCGGCAACGGCGTGGCGGCCGCTTGTTACAACAGCTCGATGCCGGCCGAGCACAAGGCCGAAGTGGCGCGCGGTGTTCGGGAAGGCAAGTTCCGGCTGCTGTATGTGGCGCCGGAAAGGCTGGTGGGCGAGGGCGGCGACGGATTTCAGAACCTGCTGTCGTCGCAACCGGTCAGCTTCATTGCCGTGGACGAAGCCCACTGCATCAGCCAGTGGGGCCACGACTTCCGCCCCGAGTATCGGCAGCTGGCGCGCTTGCGCGATCGCTGGCCGTCGATCAGCCTGCACGCCTATACCGCCACCGCCACCGCGCGCGTCCGCAAGGACATCATCGCGCAACTCGGCCTGCGCGACGCGACCGAGCTGGTGGGATCGTTCGATCGGCCCAACCTGGTCTACCGCGTGCTCGCGCGCTCGTCGCTCAAGACGCAGATCCTCGACGTGCTCGAGCGCCATCGCGGCCAGGCCGGCATCATCTACTGCACCTCTCGTAAAGAGGTCGAAGCCCTCGCGCAGTGGCTGCAGGACACCGGCTGGCGCGCGCGTCCGTATCACGCCGGCCTTCCAGACGAGGAACGGCATCGCAACCAGGACGCGTTCCTCAACGAAGACATCGATCTGATCGTCGCCACCGTGGCGTTCGGCATGGGCATCGATCGATCCGATGTGCGATTCGTGATTCACGCCGGCGCGCCGCAATCGCTCGAGCACTATCAACAGGAATCCGGCCGCGCCGGACGCGATGGCCTCGAGGCCGAATGCGTTTTGATCGCCTCGGGCGCGGATTTCCTGAAGTGGCGCATGATGCTCGAGAAGAACGGCGAGCTCTCGGAGGCACGGCGCGGCCTGCTGCGCGACATGGAGCGCTATGCGGCGAGCGTCGGCTGCCGCCACAAGCGGCTGGTCGGCTATTTCGGAGAAACATTCGCCAAGGACGATTGCGGCGCCTGCGACTACTGCCTGGGCGAGCTCGAACAGGTGGCGGAGCCGGCGACCGTGGCCCGCAAGATCCTGTCGTGTGTCGCGCGCGTCGGGCAGCGCTTTGGCGCGGCGCACGTCACCAACGTGTTACGCGGCAGCGACAGCGACCAGGTGCGCTCGCGCGGGCATCACGAGCTGTCGGTGTTTGGCTTGATGAAGGACGCGACGATCGACGAGCTGCGCGGCTACGTCGATCAGCTGCTGGCACACGGCCTGTTGCAGCAGTCGGGCGAGGAATATCCGATCCTGCAGATTTCGCCGGACGGCCACGCGTTGCTGAAGGTTGCGGGCGCGGCCCCGGATCTGTCGCTGGCGCGGCAGAAGCGGCCCGATCGCAATCGCCTGCCGAAGCGATCCCGCGTGGAAACCGAGGGCTGGGACGGCGTCGATCGCGATCTGTTCGAAGAGCTGCGCGTGCTGCGATTGGACATTGCCCGTCGCCGCCGTGTGCCTCCGTACGTGATTTTTCACGACACCACGCTGCGCGAGATCGCGAAGGTGAAACCGAAGACCCTCGAGGAGCTTCGGCATGTTTACGGCGTGGGCGACAGGAAAGCTCAGGATCTCGGAGAGGTGATACTTGCGGCGGTGGCTCGTAGTTGACAGTTGAAAGTTGGCAATGGCCATTTGAGTTTCGAGTTGCCAGTCGAGTTTCCAGTTGTGGATGTCACGTCCGTCGCTTCGTCTTGCCGGTCCTGGCTTCTTCCTCGAGACGAAGACGCATGTCACGGATGATCGCGGCAAGATTGCCGCCAGTTGGCCCGCCTCCGACTCCAGCTCGCGTTCGGCGACGAGGTGAGCATGATCGAGACCACCAAGACGAATCTTTATTAGTTCCGCTTTCCGAGCAATTCCTGCGCCCGTAGTGATCGATGTCGAAATTACTGCGTCACAAGCGCGGGCCGAATATCGCAACAACTGAGACTCACAACTTAACTTGAAACTGGCCACTCTACTGGCCATTGTCAACTTTCAATTGGCAACTTCAGCCAAGAGCAAACCTTTGACAGTGTTGTCTCGTCCAAGGCTATGTAGTAAAACTACTCAGCCCTGATGAGGAAACTCAGCATCACCACCGTCAGCGTCCTGCAGGCCATTGCCCATGGCTATCAATACGGCTTCGACGTCATCGATCAGACCGGCTTGCCGAGCGGCACCGTGTATCCCGCCTTGAGCCGTTTGCAGCGTGACGGATTCGTGAAGTCTGCATGGGAGGACGAGCACGAGGCCCACACCGAAGGGCGTCCGGCGAGGCGGTATTACAGATTGACGGCTCCCGGCGTGAAAGCGCTCGCCGAAGCGGCCGCGTATTACCGTTCGCTGCTGCCAGTCACCAGGCCGCGCACGGCCAGATGAGCCTTCATGTTGCGTTGGTGTGATCTGCTCATTCGCACGGCGGCGCCGATGGTGCCGTACGACCTTCGCGCCGACTGGATGCGCGAATGGCGCGCCGAGCTCGCCTACGCGTGCGCACGCGCGGGGAAGCGCGGGCGGCGCCTGCCGCTGGCGTGCCTGTGGCGCACATCCGGAGTCTTTTTTCATGCCGCCTGGCTTCGCTGGGATCGGTGGAGGATCGAGATGATCTGGCAGGACCTCAAGCACGCGTTGCGGGCGTTGCGCAGGCAGCCCGGTTTCACCTTCGTCACCGTGTTGACGCTCGCGATCGGCATCGGCGGCAACGCTGCGATCTTCGG
Organism: uncultured Acidobacterium sp.; assembly: GCA_964513235.1. Lineage (GTDB taxonomy): Bacteria > Acidobacteriota > Vicinamibacteria > Vicinamibacterales > UBA2999 > 12-FULL-67-14b. The sequence goes on along the minus strand of CAZEMI010000063.1, from coordinate 23,271 downwards.
CGCGGTCAACGCGGTGTTGTTGCGGCCGCTGCCGTACCCCGAATCGGATCACATCGTCCGCGTCTACAAGACGTCGATCAAGCAGCCCGATAACGTCGGCGGTACGGCATCGCCGCCGGACTTCACCGACTGGCGCCGCGACCACTCGGTCTTCACCGAGGTCGCCGGCATTCTTGAAGGATCGTATCCGCTGACGGGAGAGGGCACTGCCGAACAGATCTCTGGCGCATCGGTCACCGGCGGGTTCTTCACGGTGATGGGTGTGCCGGCACTGCACGGCCGCACGATCGAGACCGATGACGACGTCGTCGGCGGGCCGGACGTGGTGGTGCTGGGCCACGCGCTGTGGCAGAGACGATTTGGCGGCGATCCGAGCGTGGTCGGACGGCGCATTACGCTGCAAGGCGTCTCGTACCTCGTGGCCGGTGTGATGCCGGCGGGATTCAATTACCCGCTGCAATCGCAGTTGTGGGTGCCGATTCGCTTCACGTCGAAGGATCTCGAGACCCAGCGTGGTGCGCATTACATCGACGTGGTCGCCAGGTTGAAGCCCGACACGACGATCGACCAGGCGAGGGCCAACATGCGCACGCTCGCGGCGCGGCTCGCCCAGCAATACCCGGCGACCAATCGCCACTCGTCGGCGTCCGTCCACCCGTTGCGCGACGCGGTAGTGGGCAGCGTGCGGCAGTCGATGTTCGTCCTGTTCGGCGCGGTGGGGCTGGTGTTGTTAATCGTGTGCGTGAACGTAGCGGGGCTGGTCCTCGTGCGTGCGGTCGGCCGCGGCCGCGAGCTGGCCGTGCGCGTCTCGGTGGGGGCGGGACGATTCACGTTGGTTCGCGGGCTGCTCGTCGAAGCGCTCGTGCTTGGCTTCGCCGGCGGACTCGCCGGCCTGGTCCTGGCCTCCTGGGCCACCGGCGCCATTGCGTCACTCGACGCCTCGGTCGGCGTGCCGTTACTCGATCAGACGCGCCTTGATGCCACGGTGATCGGGTTCACCCTCGTGGTGTCGGTGCTCGCCGCGGTGTTGTTCGGAACCATGCCCGCATGGCACGCCTCGTCGATCGGCGACGTGGCGGGCCGGATCCGGGAAGACAGCGGCAGCACCTCGGCGGATCCGCGGCGCCAGCGTTTGCGAAGCGCGTTGATCGTCGCCGAGACGACACTCGCCGTCGTGTTGCTCGTGGGTGCGGGCCTCTTGACCAGGAGCTTTGCCCGGATGCTGGCCGTGGACCTCGGATTCAGCGGCGACGGCGTGCAAACGTTTTCATTGAGTCTGCCCGAGGCGAGGTACACCACGCCGGTGCAGCGCGACGAGTTCATGCGCGAGCTGCTGACGCGCATCAAGGGCCTTCCGGATGTCCAGGAGGTTGGCGCCGCGTTCGATCTGCCGCTCACTGGCTTCAACTACGGGATCACGGTCTCGATGCTCGATGGGCGCCGGCTGTCGGACGATGAACAGGATCATCTGACGTTGCAGGTGCGGGTCGTGACGCCGGACTACTTCACGGCGCTGGGCATTCCCGTGATCCGGGGACGCGCGTTCGGCGATCAGGATCGGATCGGCTCCGAACCCGTCGCCATCGTCAACGAAATGGCGGCGGCACGCCTGTTTCCGGGCGAGGACGCGATGCGCAGGAGCGTGACGCTCGGGACCCGCTTGGGCCAGGATGGCGTCGCCGCGGGTGGTTCGATCATCGGTGTTGCCGGTGACGTGCGCGATCGCGGTCCTGCCTTGCCGGTGCGGCCGACGATCTTCCTGGCGCACGGGCAATTCCCCGTGGACTTCTTCTCGTTCGCGATTCGCGAACGCGGTGAACCCGCTGCGCTCGTCGAGCCGCTGCGCCGCATCGTGGCGGACCTCAATCCCGACTTGCCGATGTTCCGCGTGCGGTCGATGGATCAGATCGCCGGCACCGTGATCGCGCAGCCGCGGCTGTACGCCGTGTTGATTGGTTGTTTCGCGCTCACCGCCCTGCTGCTCGCCGCGATTGGCCTCTATGGCGTGCTCGCCTATGCGGTTGGCCAGCGGACCCGGGAAATCGGCATTCGACTTGCCCTCGGTGCCCCGCGAAGCGAAGTGATCGCGATGGTCATCGGGCAGGCAGGGAAGCTGTCGCTCGCCGGTGTCGGAGCCGGGCTCGTCGCCGCTGTGCTGGCCAGCCGCGTCCTGCGAGCGCAGCTGTTCGAAATCGCGCCGACCGACGCCGTGACCTATGTCGCCGTCGGGGCCGGGCTTCTGCTCGTCTCGTTGATCGCCAGCTGGATTCCCGCTCGCCGCGCGTCACGCATCGATCCCATCGCGGCGTTGCGGCAGGACTGATTAAGGGCGCACCCTGCGCACCCTGCGCACCCTGTGCACCCTGTGCACCCTGTGCACCCTTGTCTTTGTGCACCTTGCGCACCGTGTGCACCTTGTGCACTGATCTCCTGATGAATCCCTTACTCCAGCACTTCGACTGGACCACTCCGTTCATTGCCGACGCCTGCGTGCAACTGTCATTGCCGGTTCGCATCGGCCCCTTCGGGCTCAAGTGCAATTTCCCGGGTAGCAAGGCCGCCGGCCCCGCCCGTCCCGCGAGGCACGCCGGCAGCGTCGACGTGTTTCTCGAAGCCATCGCCGCGTCACGGAAGGGCGATGTCCTGGTCATCGACAACGGCGGGCGCACCGACGAGGGCTGCATCGGTGATTTGGTGATCGGCGAAGCCTTCATGAGCGGGATTGCCGCGACGATCTGCTGGGGCGCTCATCGCGACACCACGGCGATTGCCGCCATCGGCGCGCGGGTCTGGAGTCTCGGCACGTGCCCCAACGGCCCACTGGAATTGCGCCGGCGCACGATGACCGCGCTCACCGCCGGCAGCCTCGGTGCGGTGACGGTGACCCCAGACGACTACGTGTTCGCCGACGATGACGGCGTGGTCGTCGTGGCGGGGCAGGATCTCGAGAGGGTGGTCGAGACCGCGCGCGACATTTCGTCGCGCGAGGGAGCGCAGGCGGTGCGGCTGCTCAAGGGTGAGCTGCTGCGAGCGCAGTTCGATCTCGATAAATACGTGGCACGGCGCCAATCCGATCCCACTTACACGTTCCGAGAGCACCTGAAGGGGTTCGGAGGCGCGATAGAAATCTAGGGATCGGGGATCGGGAGCCCGGAGCCGGGATCCGGGATCCGGAATAAGCGTTTGACCCGCCGTTTTCGTCCAACGTGGCGGGAGGGTGGCATGTTCCAGGACCTTCGGTACGGCCTTCGGCTGATGGTGCGGCGGCCGGGGTTTGCCGCCGTGGCGGTCACAACGCTTGCGCTGGGCATCGGCACGACCACCGCGATCTTCGCGGTAACCGACCGCGTGCTGTTGCGCCCGGTTCCGTACGCTGACCCCGAACGCCTGGCGGTGATCTGGGAAACCCCGCCGAATCACCCCCTGCCGATCATGTATGCGTCGCCGCCGAACCTCCACGAATGGCAGGTGCGGTCGCAGGCGTTTGCGGCCATGGGTGGTTTCCAATGGCGCGACGTGACGCTGGGCGGGAGCGACCCGGAACGGATTCGCGGCGCGCGCCTGACCGCCGGACTGTTGCCGGCGCTCGGCGTGCAGCCGCAGCTTGGCCGCCTGTTTGTGCCCGAGGAAGATCGCGCCGGTGGCCCGCCTGTCGTGATCATCAGCGACGCTCTTTGGCGCCGCCGCTTCCAGCAGGATGCCGGCATTCTCGGGCGTACCGTCCCGATCGATGGCGTGCAAACGCCAATCATCGGCGTGATGCCGCCTGGGTTCGAGTGCCCGCCCGCCGTGGTGCTGCGTGGCCCCGCGCCGGCGGAGCGCGCGGAACTGTGGGTGCCGCACGCCACCAACCTCGAGGCCAGCCAGCGCGGCGCACATTACCTTGCGGTGATCGGCCGCCTGCGGTCCGGCGCCTCCTTCGAGAGCGCCCATCGGGAGATGAACGAGATCCAGGCGCAGATCGAGCGCGAGTTCCCGGACTATCGCGGTTGGCGCGCGAACGTGGTGCCGCTGGTCGCGCAGGTGACCGACGCGTCGCGCCGTGCCGTGAGCCTGCTGGTGGCGGCGGTGGCGTTCGTGCTGCTCCTGGCGTGCGCAAATGTTGCGAATCTGCTGCTTGCGCGCGGCGTCGGCCGGCGTCGCGAATTCGCCGTTCGTAGCGCGCTCGGTGCCGGGCGCGCCCGACTGGCGCTGCAGGTCATCTCCGAATGCTTTGCGCTCGCACTCGCCGGTGGGATCGCGGGCCTCGGCCTCGCGATCGGTCTCGTGCGCGTCATCGCACTGCTGGGGCCGGCGTCGATGCCCGGGCTTCGTGACGTGGAGGTAAACGCGCGCACGGCGATGTTCGCCATTGCGGCAACGGTGCTGTCGGCGGTGCTGGCCGGCGCCATTCCCGCCGTGGGTGTGATCCGCACCAGGCTGGCCAGCTGGCTCGCGGATCGATCGGGCGGATCGGGTCCGGGCGGCTTGCGCGCGCAACAGGCGCTCGTGGTCGGTCAGATCGGGATGGCGGTGGCGTTGCTGGTGACCGCGGCGCTCCTGGTGGAAAGCTTCCGGCAACTGCGCGCGGTTGACCCCGGCTTTGAACCCGAACGTGTCACCACCGCGAAGCTCACGATTCCCACGTCGAGATACCCGGATGCGGCGGCCCGCGTCCGCTTCGTCGAGGCCCTCCTGGCCAGCATGTCGTCGCTGCCGGGCGTCGACTCTGCCGGAGTCATTGATGCCGTGCCGATCGCCGACAACCGCCAGGGCACCAGCTTCCAACGCCTGGATGGACCAGCCGCCGATCCATCCGCGCCGCAGAACGCCAATGTGGCATGGATCACCGAGGGGTACCTCGAATCGATGGGCGTGCCGCTGCTGGCAGGGCGCACCTTCACCGAGCGAGACGGGCCCGGCGCCGAACGCGTCGTGATCATCAACCGGCGCCTCGCGCGACAAGTGTTCGGCGACGCCGACCCGCTCGGCCGGCTCGTCCGCGTCGGCAACTCGACTCACGCCCCATTCCAGGTGATCGGCGTGGTCGGCGACGAGCGGCACACCGGTATCGAAACCGAAGCGACCGCGTCTTTCTTTGTCCCGTACCGTCAAGTGGCTTCGCTCAACAGCATCGCGATGGTGGTGCGCACCGCGGCGGCGCCCGCGCCCGCCGCTTCCGCGCTGGCGTCGCTCTTCGGTCCGTTGACATCAAGCGTGACCAATGCGATCGGTCTGGACGTCACCGGACGCGCCATCCGTGCCGCGGTCCGAAGGCTCGATCCCGAGCTGGCGTTGTTCCAGGTCCGGACGCTGGAGCAGGTCGTCGATGCGGCGGTCGCGACACCGCGCTCGCTGGCGTGGCTGCTGTCGGTGTTTGCGGCGTCGGCGTTGATGCTGGCGGCCATCGGCGTGTTCGGCGTGATGAGCCACGCCGTGAGCCAGCGCACGCGCGAGATCGGCGTGCGGATGGCCATCGGCGCCAGCCCGCATCGCGTGCTGGGCGCGATCCTCGGCGAGGGCCTCACGCAAGTCGGCCTCGGACTGGCGCTGGGCGCGGTGTTGTCGCTCCTGACCGCGCGATTGCTCTCAGGATTGCTGTACGGCGTAACGGCCTTGAGCATCGCGCCCTATGTGATGGTGGTCGGCTTGCTCGGCACCGTGTCGCTCGTCGCGTGCCTCGTGCCGGCGCGGCGCGCGATGCAGATCGATCCGGCGGTGGCACTGCGCGCCGACTGAGTTTCATCCACGGATTTCACGGATTTCACGGATTGCGATCGAAGGCCGCGGACGACCGACGTCGGTCTTGGTCGCGGCGCACCACGTGTAATCCGCGTAATCCGTGGACGACCCTCTGTGGAATAATCTGTCCACCACGTGACCCGCCAGTATTGCCACATCGGCTCCCGCACCATTGCCTATCTTGATTCCGCGCCTGGCAAGGCGGACTTGCGGACCTATGTGTTGCTGCACGCGTTTCCGATTGGCGCCAATTTGTGGGAGCCGCAGATCCGCAGCATTCCCAGCGGCTGGCGGCTGATCACGCCGGACCTGCGCGGTTTCGGCGGATCGACCGAGCTCGATTCGGCGGGCACGTTATCGATGAGCGACTACGCCGAGGATGTTGTCGACTTGCTGGATGAGCTGAAAGTGACGCGCGCGGTGATCGGCGGCGCGTCGATGGGCGGGTATGCCGCCCTGGCGTTCCTGCAGTTGGCAGGCGACCGAGTGGATGGGCTGGTGCTGGCGAACACCCGCGCCGGCGCGGACTCACCGGAGGCGCGGGCCAACCGCCGCAACATGCTGGCGCTGCTCGATCGCGAGGGTCCGTCCGGAGTGGCGCGCGAGATGATGCCGAAGCTGCTCGGCAAAACCACCCGTGAAACCAATCCCGGCATTGAAGCCAACGTCCGCCGCCTCATCAAGCAGCAATCGCCGATCGCCATTCGCAGCGCGATTCATCGCATGATGCATCGCCCGGATTCCACGCCGTTGCTGGCAGAGACCAGGCTCCCGACGCTGGTAATTACCGGCGATGAGGATGAGCTGATTCCTGTTGATGAGTCGCGCAGCATGGCGGCGGCCGTTCCCGGCGCCACGCTGGTGATCGTCCCGAAGGCCGGGCATCTGGCTAACCTGGAACAGCCGGACGCATTCAACCACGCGCTGAACGCATTTCTCACTAAGCTGTAAGGCATGAAGGTCGTCGCGACATTCCTGGTCCTGCTGCTCGGGATCGGCACCGTCGGTGCCCAGCACCCGGAGCCCCCGATCGTCGATCCGCTACATCGGCCGTTCGACGAGATCCTCGACATCCACGTGCGCGACGGTCTTGTCTATTACCGCGCCCTCAAGAGCGAGCGTGGCAGGTTCGATCGCTACGTGCAATCGCTGACCGAGACCAGCGCGGACACGGTCAAGGGCTGGACGCCGGCGCGCCAGCTCGCGTTCTGGATCAACGCCTACAACGCGTTGGTCCTCCGCACCGTGATCGATCGCTACCCGATTCGCGGCCGCGCGCCCGAGTATCCCGCCAACAGCATCCGCCAGATCCCGGGCGCCTTCGAGCGGACCACGCACCGCGCCGGCGGCCGTTCGTTTACGCTCGATGCCCTCGAGCGCGATGTGATTGCCGGCTTCGGCGATCCGCGCGCGATGTTCGCGCTGGGCCGCGGCGCGATGGGCAGCGGGCGCCTGAAAAGCGAGGCCTTTACCTCGGCACGCCTCGACGCGCAACTGACGACCATGACGAGCGAGCTGGTGACGAGAAGGGAGCTGGTGTTCGTCGACGCGGCGAACGGCGTGCTGTTGGTGAATCCGATCTTTTCGTGGCGCGAAGCGACGTTCGTGACGATGGCCGACAAGGCGCCGGCGGTCTACGCCTCGCGCAGCCCGCTCGAACGCGCGGTGCTGGCGATGATCGATCCGCTGCTGGTGCCGAATGAATCGGGGTTCTTGAGGAAGAATACGTTCCGCATGGCGTTTCACGATTTCGATTGGTCACTCAACGATTTGACGGGCCGTTAAGTTGACAGTTCAAGAGTTGACGGCTGACAGTTGAGTTGGCCAGTTGGCAGTCTGAGTGATCAGTTCGATGGATTTAGAGCTTACCGGCAAGGTGGCGATCGTCACGGGCGGAAGTCGTGGTCTCGGATTGGCCGCCGCGAAGGCATTGATCGCCGAAGGCTCGCACGTGGTGATCTGTGCACGGGGTGAAGAGCAGCTCCAGAAATCGGCGAAGGAGATTCAGGCTCTGGCGGCGTCCGGAGCGCGCGTGGCCGCCGTCGCCGCCGACGTGTCCAGCGACGCCGGCGTGACGCGCGTGGTCGATGCGGCGGTCAAGGAGTTCGGACGCCTCGACGTGGTGGTCAACAATGTCGGGCTCGGCAAGGGCGCCGACCTCGAAGCCACGACCGACGCCGACTGGCAGGAGGCGTTCGACCAGACGTTATTCCCGGCGATCCGGATGTCGCGCGCCGCCCTGCCACACCTGCGCCAACAGGGCGGCGGCGCCATCGTCATCGTCTCGTCGATCTTCGGCCGCGAAGCGGGCGGACGCATGACCTACAACGCGGTCAAAGCCGCGGAGATCAGCCTGGCGAAATCGCTTGCCCAGCAGTTGGCAAAGGATCAGATTCGCGTGGTGTCGATTGCGCCCGGCTCGATCCTGTTCGAAGGCGGCTCGTGGTGGAAGCGTCAGCAGGCCGATCCGGAAGGCATCAAGCAATTCGTCAAGCAGGAATTGCCGTTTGGCCGTTTTGGCAAGCCTGAGGAAATCGCCGCCGCCATCGCGTTTCTGGCCTCGTCGAAAGCGAGCTGGATTAGCGGCACGACCGTCGTCGTGGACGGGTGCCAATCACGAATGTTCTAGCCCTTCGTCGCTCAGGACAGGGCCTTCCTCGCGAACCAAATGTAATAGACCGGCAAGCCAAGCAGGACGACAGCGAATGTGACCGACGTCCATACGGGCTCGGTCATCAGCGCGTTCACCACCAGATAGATCGCCGCCGCGATGAACACCGCGGGCACGAATGGATAACCGACCACCTGGTACGGCCGGTTCAGCTGCGGCTGCGACTTGCGGAGGGTATAGATCGCCGCCACGCTCAGGGCATAGAACGGCCACATCGCCAGCACGAACGTGTCGGTGAGTTGTTCGAACGTTTGCGTCATCACCATCGCCACGCCGAGGACGCACGCGAGGCCGATGGCCACATGGGGCGTCTTCCACTTTGGATGCACCCGGGCGATGGGTGCGAACAGCAGACGGTCGTCCGCCATCGCGAAAAAGATGCGCGGCGACGCGAGCATGCTGCCCATCAACGATCCGAACGTGGAGATCATCACCACCACCGCCACGAACGATACGCCGGCCTGCCCGAACAGCGCGCCCATCGTGTCGGCCGCGATCAGCGGCGACGTCGCCATCACGCCGATCGGATTGATGTAGAGATACGCCGTGTTCGCCAGCAGGTAGATCGCGATGATCATCACCGTGCCGATGATGATTGCGCGCGGCAAGTTGCGTTGTGGATCCTTGACTTCGCCGCTGGCGAAGGTGAGGTCGGCGAAGCCGTCGTAGGCCCACATCACCGAGATCAACGCGAGGCCAAAGACGCCGGCATCGATCGCGGCGCTGTTGGATGCCAGGTTGGTGGCGGAAGCGCCCACGCTGCCGCCCATCAGGAACGAGGCGAGCACGAGCAGCGCCAGCGCGCCGAACTTGGCGATGGTCGACAGCCCGGCAAACAACGCGCCCAGCTGGACGCCGACGATGTTCGTGACGCCGGCAAAGATGATAGCGCCGGCGGCAAGATAGTCGGCCATTCGCGGATTCGCGATCGGATCCATCCCGAAGACGCGCATGAAATACTCGCCGAACACCGAGGAGATGCCGCCGAGCGCGGCGGCGCGGATCAGCACCAGCTGCGCCCACCCGTAGAGGAATCCGTACGGCCGGCCCCAACCTTCGCGCAGGTAGACATACATGCCGCCGGTCTCGGGCATCGACGCCGAGAGCTCCGCGAACGACAACGCGCCGCACAGCACGATCACGCCGCCGAGGACCCAGACGCCCATCATCCACACCGGGTCGGGCACGCGTTCGGCGATCCCAGCCGGCGTGCGGAAGATGCCGCCGCCGATTGTGATGCCGATCACCAGACCGATCGAGCTCAGGAGCCCGAGTGAGCGGACGAGTTTGGCCATGCGCGGGTGATAGTACCTGCTAACGCTTCACTTCGCGGCTGTTTTGCGATTGCTTCGCTTTCGTCTGTTGATCGTGTAGGATTGCACACCACTACCCATGGCGTCAGATCCGACCACGACCCTTCGACCCTTCGACGGGCTCAGGGTCGTCCTGAGCGAAGTCGAAGGACGACAGGCTCAGGGTCGCCTCGAGCCTGGTCGAGAGGCGACGCTCCCGGCACGGCGGACGCTGGAATCCAAGCAGGTTGCCCTTCAAAGCGCGCTCTCCGTCCTGGCGCCGCCCCTCCACTTCGCTCGGGGCGGCCCTGAGCTTGTCGAAGGGTCCGGCTCGGCATTAGACCGTGCCGACACGCCGGACGAGGTCGTTACCGCGGTGCGGCGGCTGCCGGCGGTCGAGGCCGCGTACGCGCCGTTTCCTGAGTCGATCGACCCGCGCCTGAAGGCCGCGTTCGAAGCCCGCGGCGTGCACCAGCTCTACACGCACCAGGCCGAGGCGTTCGAACACGTGGCCAACGGCCGGCAGGTCGTGGTCACGACGCCAACCGCGTCAGGCAAAACGCTCTGTTACAACCTGCCCGTGCTCGATCGCATCTTGAAGAACCCGGCCGCGCGCGCGTTGTACCTGTTCCCGACCAAGGCGCTCGCCCAGGATCAGATGGCCGAGTTGCACGAGCTCGCCGGTGCGATTGGCGAGGTCGGCGGCGAGCAGGTCGGCGTGCACACCTACGACGGCGATACCCCGCAGGATGCGCGCCGCACCATCCGCACGCGCGCCCACATCGTGTTGAGCAATCCCGACATGGTGCATTCAGGCATCCTGCCGCACCATCCGCGCTGGGCGAAGCTGTTCGAGAACCTCCACTTCGTGATCATCGACGAGCTCCACGCCTACCGGGGCGTGTTCGGCAGCCACCTGACCAACGTGTTGCGCCGCCTGCAGCGCATCTGCCGGCATTACGGATCGAATCCGCAGTTCATCTGCTCGTCGGCGACCATTGCCAATCCGTCGGAGCTGGCCGAGCGCCTCGCGGAAAGACCGTTCTCGCTGGTGGAGAAGAGCGGCGCGCCGCGCGGCGAAAAGTTCTTCGTGTTCGTCAACCCGCCGGTCGTCAATCGCGAGCTTGGGATTCGGCGATCGTACGTGGCCGAATCGCGGCGGGTCGCCGGCGAATTCCTGCGCCGCAACCTGCAGGTGATCGTCTTCGCGCAGAGCCGGACGACCACCGAGATCCTGACGACGTATTTGAAAGAGGATTTCGAGGATGTGCCGGGGATGCCGGAGCGCATTCGCGGCTATCGCGGCGGTTACCTGCCGCTGCGACGGCGTGAGATCGAGAAGGGCCTGCGCGCCGGCCAGGTGCGTGGCGTGGTCTCGACCAACGCGCTCGAGCTCGGCATCGACATCGGCGCCCTCGACGTGTGCGTGATGGCGGGCTATCCCGGCACGATCGCGTCCACCTGGCAGCGCGCGGGCCGGGCCGGCCGGCGCACCGGCCAGTCGGCGGCGGTGATGGTGGCATCGAGCGCGCCGATCGATCAGTTCGTGGCGCGGCATCCGTCGTTCTTCTTCGACGCCTCGCCCGAACATGCGCTGGTGAATCCCGACAACCTGCACATCCTCGTCGATCACGTGAAGTGCGCGGCCTTCGAGCTGCCGTTCACGACCGAGGAGTCGTACGGCCAGGTCAACGTCCAGGACGTGCTGGGCGTGCTGCAGGAGTCCGGCCTCGTGCATCGGTCGGGTGGCGACGATGCCGAAGGGCAGTGGCACTGGACGAGCGAATCGTATCCGGCCAATGCGGTCAGCCTGCGATCGGTGTCGTCCGACAACTTCGTGATCACCGACCACACCAGCGGCCCGAAGGTGATCGGCGAAACCGATTTCACGAGCGCCTTGTCGACCTTGCACCCCAAGGCGATCTACATGGTGGAGGGCCGCATCTACCAGGTCGAGGAGCTGGACTTCATCGGCCGCAAGGCGCACGTCAGGGAAGTGGACTGCGATTATTACACCACCGCCATCACCTACACGAAGGTGACGATCCTCGATCGGTTTGCCGCCGACGAAGCCAACGTCGCCCTGCACGGCGAGGTGCACGTCGTGTCGCGCGTGGTCGGCTTCAAGAAGATCAGGTTCCAGACCAACGAGAACGTCGGCTCGGGTGATCTCGATCTGCCCGAGCAGCAGATGCACACCACGTCGTATTGGATGGAGATCCCGCTGTCGATCGTCAACGCGCTGCCGTATGCCGCCGACGATCGCCGCGACGGCGTCATTGGCCTGGCGTTCGCGATGAAGCAGGTGGCGCAGCTGCTGCTGATGTGCGACGCCCGCGATATTGGGCTGTCCGTGAATACAGGTGACCACGACCAGCCCGCCGGTTCCGAGGGCTGGCCGCGGATTTTCATCTACGACGCGTATCCCGGCGGCATCGGCTTCAGCGCGCCGTTATGGGGGATGCAGCGCGAGCTGCTGTCGCAGACCAGCGCGCTGATTGCCAGCTGCGATTGCGAAACCGGCTGCCCGATGTGCGTGGGCCCGATCGGCGAAACCGGCCCGCTCGCGAAGAAAGTGGCGTTGCGAATTCTCGAGCATCTGCTGGCTGGCATTCAGGCAGTGGCCGTGCGGGCGGAAGAAGTCCCTTTCTAATGTCGACGCTCGAACGCCTGCGCGGGATCGTCCAGGGACGGTCTTCAGTTCCTGTCGTTGCGCCTGAGCTGGCGGGCGGGACTAAAGTCCCGCCCCTACGTACCAAATCTGAAGCGGTACGTAGAGGCGGGTCTTTCGACCCGCCTGACATCGCGCGTGCAGCGATCATCCTCGGCGGCGCCGTCGTCGAACGATCCGAAGGCGCCGTCATCGTCGTCGATCGTGAATATCGCGCCGCCATGCTGCACGGCCGCACGCCGATCGGTGACATCACGTCGGTGATCAACGAGGGCGCGGAGGCCATGCAGCTGATGGCGGAGGCGTGGCCGTCCGCGAAAGGCATCGTGAACGTGGAGGCGGGTCTTCAGACTCGCCTGTTATTCCTGGATCTCGAAACCACCGGCTTATTTGGCGGTGCCGGCACGCAGGCGTTTCTCGTCGGCTGCGCGGCCATCGACGGGGACTCGATCCGCGTCAGGCAATTCCTCCTGCCGGGGTTCGAACACGAACGCGCGGTCCTGAACGAAGTGCAGGCCTGGTCGAAGAGCCACAGCGCGCTCGTCACCTACAACGGCCGCAGTTTCGACGTGCCGCTGATCGAGACCCGGTTCATGTTTCACCGGCTGCCGTGCCCGCTCGACGGCGTGCCGCACCTCGACATGCTGCACGCGTCGCGGCGGTTGTGGCGGCAGCGCCCGCTCACAACCGGGACGCCGGATCCGGATGATTCGAGCTGCTCGTTATCGGTGCTCGAGAAGCACATCGCCGGACTGCATCGCGTCGGCGACGTGCCCGGCTACGAGATCCCGTCTCGGTTCTTCCGCTTCGTCCGCGACGGCGATGCGCGGCCGCTCGAAGCGGTGCTCGAACACAACCGCCTCGATTTGATCTCGCTGGCCGCGGTGCTGGCGCGCGCGATCACGCTGATTACGCGCGGGCCGGGCGAGGCGCGGACGGCGCAGGAAGCCTACGGCCTGGCGCGCGTCTACGAGCGTGCCGGCGCGCCCGACAACGCGGAAGCGTCGTTACTGAGGACCATCGACTTTGCCCGCCGCGTCGGCGCCGAGCCGGAAGTCCACGCCGAGGCGCTTCGCCGCCTGGCGTGGCTTCGCCGGCGGGCCCGCCGCGTGCACGACGCCGCCGAGGCGTGGCGCGAGCTGGCGTCGCTGCCGCGCTGCGCGGCGTCGCTGCGCCGGGAGGCCCGGGAAGCGCTGGCGATCCACTACGAGCACCGCTCGAAGAACCTGCAGGCGGCCCGGCAGCACGCGCTCGATCTCCTCTCGGATCTCCACCCCACCGCGCAGAGTCCGCGCGGCGGGGACCCCGGCCTGGATGCCAACCAGGTGCGCGTCCGTTACCGGCTCGAGCGTCTCGAACGGAAGATCGCCCGCTACACAGCGACCCTGCCACTTCACGACGCGTGATCGGTGTTCCCCCGGCCGACCACCCTCGCCCTTGGGGCTACGGTGGTCAAGAAGCCGGGGGCTATAGAATCACCATCGCATGGATGAGCAACCGGGTTTAGTCGCCCGAGCCGCGATCCGCCTGACCGCGTGGACCGAGAAGTGGATTCCCGACGCCTTCATCTTCGCGTTGCTCGCCACGATCATCGTGTTCGCCGCGGCGCTCGTCTGGACGCCATCGTCGTTCGCGCAGGTGGTGGATGCGTGGGGTAACGGGTTCTGGGATCTGATCCCGTTCACGCTGCAGATGTCGCTGATCATCATCACCGGCCACGTGCTGGCGACTTCGGCGCCGGTCGGCAAGGCGATTCGCGCCATCGCCGGCTGGCCGCGAACGCCCCGAGGCGCGGTGGCGATGGTGACGTTCTTCGCGCTGGCGACGGCGTGGTTCAACTGGGGCTTCAGCCTGATTTTCAGCGCCGTGCTGGCGAAGGAAGTGGCGCGTCGCGTCTCCGGCGTCGATTACCGCGCGTTGGCCGCGGCGAGCGTGCTCGGACTCGGCAGCATCTGGGCGCAAGGCCTGAGCGGCTCGGCGGCGCTGCAGATGGCGACGCCTGGCGCGCTGCAACCGCAGATACGCGACATCGTCGCCAACGGCGGCCTGGTGCCCGGCGGCATCATCCCGTTCCGCGACACGATTTTTCTGTGGCAGAGTTTTGTTTCGGTCTTCGTCGAGATGGTGGTCGTGACGCTGGTCATGTGGCTGGCCACGCCGCCGGCGAGCAAGGCAAAAACCGCGGCCGCCCTGGGCATCAATCTCGGCGAACAGGAGTTTTCCCCAAATCCCAAGCCGCAGGTCCTCACTCCCGGCCAGTGGCTCGAGTACTCACCCATCCTGAACCTGATCGTCGTGGCGATCGGCGCGGTGTACATCGTCCGGTACTTTGGCCGCACCGCGGAGCCACTGAACGCCATAACGGTCAACATCATCAACTTCGCGTTTCTGCTGCTCGGCGTGCTGCTGCACCAGACGCCGGCGAGATTGATGCAGGCGGTGCAGGCGGCCACGCCGGCGGTGTGGGGCGTGATCCTGCAGTTCCCGTTTTATGCGGGCATCGCCGCGATCATCACGTCGACCCATCTGAGCCAACAGCTCGCCAGCGCGTTCGTCAGCGTGTCGACGCCGGCCAGCTATCCGGCAGTGGTGGCGATCTATTCGGCGGTGTTGGGCGTCTTCGTGCCATCAGGCGGATCGAAGTGGGTGATCGAGGCGCCCTACGTGATGGGCGCGGCGCACGAGCTCAAGGTTCATCTTGGCTGGGTGGTGGCTTCGTACGATCTGGGCGAGGCTCTCGCGAACCTCGTTCAGCCGTTCTGGATGCTGCCGATCCTCGGGATGTTCGGGCTGCGCGCGCGCGACGTGATGGGCTACACCTTCATCGTCTTTTTGGCGCTCACGCCAGTGGTGATCCTGCTGGTGACGCTGCTTGGCCTGACGCTGCCGTACCCGCTGTAGCAGGCAACCCCACGAAGGGATTGCCGCCACAAGCTGTTAGCTCGCCTTCTTCTTTGCGGGCGTCTTCTTGGCGACCGCGGCCTTCTTTTCCTTCGCGGCGGTCTTGCGCTGCTCGGAGGTCTGCGCGCCGAACTTCTTCGTGAACCGATCGACGCGGCCTTCGGTGTCGATCAGCTTCTGGCGGCCCGTGAAGAACGGGTGGCATTGCGAGCAGATGTCGAGGTGCAGATCTTTGCTGGTGGACCGGGTCTGCCACTTGGCGCCGCAGGCGCAGTGGACGGTCGTTTCGAGGTATTCCGGATGGATATTCGGCTTCACGTCAGCGTCCTTTCGCCGGGTCCGGGGCTCTTAGGCCCACTTACCGGCACGCATGAGAAACCCCGATCATATCACGGTGACCTGGTTTCGCCTGGGGAGCTCCGATACAGCCGCCAGGCGCGAAACAGGCCGGCCAGCGCGAACCACACCGCCAACACCGCAAACGGCATCGCGATCGCCTTGGGCCACTTGAAGGCGAGCAGGCCGAAACTGAGGAAGATCAACGAGCTCCAGAACAGGTTGTAGGCTTCCGCGGCGCCCACTTCGCGGCGCGCGGTCAGCGCGGCGCCGAGCGTGCGGCCCATGCGGATGGCGCCGGCGGCGGCGGCGCGGCGCGTGGTGCGTCCGCGCGTTTTCCAGTCGTCGAGGCGCGGCGTCTTCCGCCGCTCCACCGAGCGCATCTTGTGCGCCCTCAGCACCACCTCGGTGGAGTTGGCGAGGTCCTGTTCGTACATCGCCATCATCTGCTGGCCGAAGTTCGCGTCCTCGATGGCGACGTCCATCTCCCAGTTGCCGAACCAGCTGGTGATGTTGGCGTTGGTCGATCCGACGCGCGCCCATTTGCCGTCGGCCACCGCCGTCTTGGCGTGCAGCATCACGCCGTTCCACTCGAAGATGCGGACGCCACCCTCGAGCAGGGCGCGGTAGCCGGCGCGGCTCATGGCGCCGACGCCGAACACGTCGACCGTGCCGGGGACGAGCAGGCGCACGTCGACGCCGTCTTTAGCCGCGGCGATCAACGCGTTGATGTAGGCCGACACGCCGACGAAATAGGCATCGGTGACCCACAACGTTTCGCGCGCGACCGAGGCGACGAGCTGATCGAGCTTGAAGACGCCCCACGTGGACGGCATGGTCGCGATGACGCGCAGCGCCACGTCGCCGGCCGGTGGGACCAGTTCCTGCTCCGGCAATTCATCCACTGGCACGCGCGTGCCGGTGGTCGCCCACGATTCGGCAAACGCGGCTTCAACATCCGCGACGGCGGGACCCTCGATCATCACCCCGGTATCGCGTTGCGCTTCATGGCCGTCGTCAGTCCAGTCGTCGCCGACGCACAACCCGCTGACAAAGGCGACGCGGCCGTCGATGACCAGCGACTTGCGATGATCGCGCGAGACCCAGCCCAGCGGCGAATCGATGGTGGGGTAGCCAAAGCTTCGCGCCTCGACGCCAGCCTGCCTCAGCGTCCGCCAGAACTTCGGCGAGGTCTTCATCAGGTTGCCGAGCCAGTCGATCAGCAGGCGCACCTTGACGCCGGCGCGCGCGCGCTCGCACAGCGCCTCGGCGAACACCTTGCCGACCTTGTCTTCGTGGAGGATGTAGGTTTCGAAGTGGATCCACTGCTCAGCCGAGCGGATGGCGTCAAGCCACGCCGGAAAGTTCTCGCAGCCGTCCTTCAGCAACCGCACGGCATTGCCGCCAATGAGCGGCGCGCCCGCCGTGCGCGCGAACGCCTGATCAGCTAGCAGCCGTAGTGGGCGATGCACCTTATCATTATGGCCCGCCTTCGCGGCCGAAGGCCGCTTCGGCGAGGTCTCGCCGTTAGCGAACTACTTAATCAGCTCGACCCGCATCTTGGTACCAGGTGCGCGCGCCAGCTTGCTGTCGCAGGTCAACAGCGTCGCGTCGAGCGCTTCTGCGAGGGCGACATACACAGCATCGTAGGTCGTGACGTTGGCGCGAAGGTTCCACGCCCGTTCCAGCAGCGCTTCGTGCGAATGTCGTTCGAGATCGAGCGCCATCAAGTCGCCGATTGCCGCTTGCGCCTCCTCTTCGTCGAGACTGCCGTCACGGACGAAACGCCTCAAAGCGCTGACCACTTCGACGTCCAGGAGATGAGGCGCGTGCAGGCCAAGCGCGGCATCCTCGATGAGGGTGGCCACCCTTCGCCCGGTGACCGTGTCGAGCAGCAGCTCGGCGACGGCCGAGGCATCGAGCACGATCACCGCGCGTCCCGTTCTTGACGAATGAGGTCCGCCGCCTTGCGGCGCAGCTTGCGGGGAGCCGGGCCGCGCAGCCGCGCCAGCACTTCCTGCCTGGTCGGCCGGTCCAGCGCCTTGCCAACTTCGCGCAGGATGTACTCAGACATCGACATGCCTTCGATCGCGGCGCGCGCCTTCAAGCGCCGGTGAAAATCTCCCGGCACGTTGCGGATCTGGACATGAGTCATCGACATGATAAAAATATACTTTCATGCATTTATCATGTCAACCCCCCCCTTCTCGTTTGTAGGTGCGTCCCTCGAGATTGCACTTGACCAGGTAGCTCAGGAAGCCGTGCAGCTCGACGCCGGCATGGTTCGGTCCAGTGAGACAGCCGCCGCGCAGGCAGCAGCTCGGAATGCCGAAGTAGCGGCCAAATTCCTGGACCAAGATGTCGCTGGCCAGCTTCGAGGCGCCGAACAACGAGTGCAGGCTCTGGTCGATCGGGAAGTTCTCGTCGATGCCCTCGGTAAATGCCGGATCGTCGTACTCCCATCGCGTCTCCAGCTCCTTGAGACGGATGGTATTCGGCCGGTCGCCGTAGACCTTGTTAGTGGACAGGTGCACGAACACGGTCTCGCGGCTGTGTTCGCGGACCGCCTGCAGCAGGTTCAAGGTCCCGACCGCGTTGACCTCGAAATCCATGAACGGAATGGCCGCGGCCCTGTCGTGCGACGGCTGGGCCGCGGTGTGCACGAGCGCGTCGGGTCGCAACATCCTTGACGAGCGCACTCACTTTCTCCCGATCGAGAATCGAAAACGACTCGTGGCGGTACCGGGGAACCTCCGCCCGCAGCCGCAGCAGGCTGCCGCGCGTGTCACCGTCGGGACCGAAGAAGACCGCCCGATCGTTGTTGTCGATACCGGTCACGGCATAGCCGAGCCCGCCGAAGTAGCAGCACACCTCCGAGCCGATCAGGCCGCAGGAGCCGGTCACGAGGACGCGTTTGGGCAGGCTCATGGGCGGGAGCGCTCCGCGCATCGCGCTTTCACGATGAACGACACGACGGTATTATCGCCTCAGAAGCCCGGCTGTTGCTGTGTGAAGCAGTGAATCGCGCCGAGGCCCCAGATCAAAGCTCGGCAGTCGACGCCGATGACCTCGCGATCCCCGAGGTGCTTCTGAAGGACGGCCATCGCCTTTCGGTCGCGATCGGCCTGGCCGAAGGTCGGGACGAGCAAGCCCCGGTTGGCGAAATAGAAGTTGAGGTAGGTGGCCGGCACGCGCTGGCCTTCGTAGACGATCGGGCGCGGCATCGGCAGCTCGAGAATGTCGAACGGGCGGCCGTCCTGGTCGCGGGCCTTGTCGAGCGCCCGGCGCGCCCTCTGCAGAATGGCGTAGTTCGGATCGCGCTTGTCGGTCTCGATGCCGATCGCAATCGTGCGTTCGTCGACAAACCGCGCCAGATCGTCGATGTGACCATCGGTGTCGTCGCCCTCGATGCCTTCGCCCAGCCACACGACGTGCTTCTGCCCGTAGTAGTCGCGCAAATATTTCTCAATGCGCGCCTTCGCGCGAGCCTGCCCGCCGAAGCCTTGGCGAAGGCGGGGATTGCGGTTCTTGTTCAACAGGCACGAGGTCGTCGTCAAGATGGTGCCGGCGCCGTTGAAATCGACGGCGCCGCCTTCCATCACGATTCCCGGATAGAACACCGGCAGCCTAAGCTCCTCGGCGATGCGCGCCGGCACCGCGTCATCCGCATCCCACGGCGGATACTTGGCGCCCCACGCGTTGAATCCCCAGTCGACGATGGCAGCGTCGGTCTTGCCACGTGTGGTGCGCAGCAGAAACGCCGGGCCATGATCGCGCGCCCAGGCTTCGTTGGTTGGAATGTAGTGAAAGAACACGCGGCGCAACGGCACCTGACGGGCCTCGAGAAATTCGCGAACGATGCGCTCGTAGTTGTCGTTGGGGACGTTGAGGTGGACTTGCTCGCTCTCGACGAGCACGCGGATCAGGCCGGCGATATCTTCAATCGCCTCGTGGTACCTGCCGGGAAATGAGATGCCCTCCGGTCGCGGCCAGGAGATCCACGTCGCCTTGTGCGGATACCACTCAGGCGGAAACGAGAACCCGTGCTGAGCGGGTGTGCCCTTCAGCTGCTGCGCCATCTGTGCCTTCTGTGGCCCTGGTTTCTGCGCCTTCTGTGGCCCTAGTCGGCAAACCGTTTCGTCAGATCCCCGTAGGCATCGATGCGGCGATCGCGGAGGAAGGGCCAGTGCGTGCGGCTGAACTCCACCTTCGCCAGATCGCAGTCGACCACCATCACCGTTTCCTTGCTCACCGGCGCGCGCTCGACGACCTGGCCATCAGGTGACGCGACGAACGACTGTCCCCAGAACACGATGCCGTCCTTGTCCACCGGCTTGCCCTTCGCGTCCTTGATGATCTCGTGCCCGATGCGGTTCGGCACGCAGACGAAGCAGCCGTTGGCGATGGCATGGCTGCGCTGCATCACTTCCCACGAATCATGCTGCGCTTTGCCGTACTGCTTCTTCTCGGATGGGTGCCAGCCGATCGCGGTGGGGTAGAAGAGGATCTCCGCGCCTTGCATCGCGGTGAGCCGCGCACCTTCGGGGAACCATTGATCCCAGCAGACCAGCGCGCCGATGGTCGTGACCTTGGTCTGCCACGCGATGAAGCCGGTGTCGCCGGGCGCGAAATAGAACTTCTCGTAGAACAGCGGATCGTCGGGGATGTGCATCTTGCGATACACGCCCATCAGCGATCCGTCGGCGTCGATCACCGCGGCGGTGTTGTGATACACGCCCGCGGCGCGCCGCTCGAACAGCGACGCGATGACCACCGCCTGGTATTTCTTCGCGAGCTTGCTGAAGGCGTCGGTCGAAGGCCCCGGAATGGTTTCGGCGAGCGCGAAAAACCGATGATCTTCGACCTGGCAGAAATACTGGGAGCGGAACAGCTCCTGGGTGCAGAAAATCTTCGCGCCCTTCTTGAGCGCTGTCTCGGCGAGGGCGAGCTGGTGGGCGAGGTTGTTCTGCGGATCCTCGCCGCACGCCATTTGACTGAAACCTACCTTGACGACCGTCGACCGAGCCATCCGACCATTTTACGAGGTCTTGAGGTCCTCAGGTCCTGAGGTCCTGAAAAACTCACTTGCCGGCCTGCATGGCGGCGAGGAATTCGCTGTTCGTCTTCGTCTTGCTCATCTTCGACAACAGCAACTCCATCGCCTCCACCGCCGACAGCGGCGTCAGCACCCGGCGCAGCACGTAGACGCGGTTGAGATCATCCTTCGACATCAGCATCTCTTCCTTGCGCGTGCCGCTCTTCTGAATGTCGATGGTGGGGAACACGCGCCGGTCGGCGAGCTTGCGATCGAGGTGCACTTCCATGTTGCCGGTGCCCTTGAACTCTTCGAAGATCACCTCGTCCATGCGCGAGCCGGTATCGATCAGCGCCGTGGCGACGATGGTCAGCGAGCCGCCCTGCTCGATGTTGCGGGCGGCGCCGAAAAAGCGCTTCGGGCGCTGCAGCGCGTTGCTGTCCACGCCGCCGGAGAGCACCTTGCCCGAGGTCGGGACAATCGTGTTGTAGGCGCGGGCCAGCCGGGTGATCGAGTCGAGCAGGATGACGACGTCCTTCTTGTGCTCGACGAGGCGCTTGGCCTTCTCGATCACCATCTCCGCTACCTGCACGTGACGCTGCGCGGGCTCGTCGAAAGTCGACGATACGACCTCGCCTTTCACCGAGCGCTGCATGTCGGTGACCTCCTCCGGGCGCTCGTCGATCAGCAGCACGATCAGGTAGACCTCGGGGTGATTGGTCGTGATCGCGTTGGCAATCGCCTGCAGCAGCATGGTCTTGCCGGTGCGCGGCGGCGCCACGATCAGGCCGCGCTGGCCCTTGCCGAGCGGGGTCATCAGGTCCATCACCCGCGTCGACAGGTTCTCGGGATCGGCTTCGAGGTGGATCTGCTCCTCGGGATAGAGCGGCGTCAGGTTCTCGAAGAACACCCGCTCCTTGCCGCGGGCGGGCGGCTCGAAGTTAATCGCCTCGACCTTGATCAGCGCGAAGTAGCGTTCGCCCTCCTTCGGCGAGCGGATCTGCCCGGAGATGGTGTCGCCGGTGTGCAGGTCGAACTTGCGAATCTGGGAGGGGGAGACGTAGATGTCGTCGGGGCCGGCGAGGTAGTTGTAGTCGGGGGCCCGCAGGAAGCCGAAGCCGTCGGGCAGCACTTCGAGCACGCCCTCGGAGAAGATCAACCCCGCCTTCTCGGCGCGAGCGCGGAGGATCTCGAAGATCAGCTCCTGCTTGCGCATGCCGGTGGCGCCCGGTATCTCGAGATCGCGCGCGATCTTGGTCAGCGCGGTCGTCGCCAGATCCTTGAGCGTCGACAGGTCGAGGGTTTGGGGCTCGGCCTTCGCTGCCCCGCCTTCGCTGCCGGCGGCAGCGTCCGCCTTCGCTGACGCGACGTCGGACGAGTCGGCGGGGGCCGCGGCCTCGGTGGCTACGGCCGTGGTGTTGTCGTCAGACTTACGATCTTCTTCCACAGTGCATCCAATCCTTCGCCGGTTTCCGCCGACACGGGCGTCACCGGGCCTGAGTAAAGCCGTTCGAATTCCCCGAGATGACGCCGCCGCTCGGACTGCGTCAATTTGTCGACCTTCGTCGCCACGACGTGGCGGGGTACGCCGTACCTATCGAGCCAGTTCCACGTGCTGCGATCGCTGTCGAGGCCGGGATGCCGGCTGTCGACGAGCATGAACACGCCGCGAAATCGCGGATCGTTGACGCGCGAGCCGAAATAGTCAGCCGCGAGCGCGTCGAATTCCTCGCGCGCTGTGTCCCCCCCGCGCGCATAGCCAAATCCGGGGAGGTCCACCAGGAAGAACGGTGGCCGCGGCTCCACCACGACCCGATAAAAATTGGCCAGTCGTGTCTTGCCGGGCGCGGCGCTCGTGCGTGCCAGCTTCTTGCGGACGAGCGCGTTGATCAGGGACGACTTGCCGACGTTGGATCGGCCCACCATCGCGATCTCTGGCAGGCCGTCCTTGGGAAGCCCCTCGGCTCCGGCAGCGCTAGTGACAAAATCAGCTGATACTTTCAAAAAAACCGCGGGACTTGGGACTTGGGACCTGGGACTTGGGACCTGGATGATCCCGTCTTACCCCAAGGCCCAAGCCCCAAGACCCAAGCCCCTTCAGTGCGTCGTGGCGTCCGATGCTTCCTCGAAGTCCGCCGCGGGCGTCGGTGGAATCGGCGTCAGCGGGCCCGCCAACGCGACCTTCAGCACTTCATCCATATGGCTCACCATGTGGATGTCCAGCACGTCCAGCACGTTCTTCGGGATGTCCGCGAGATCCTTCTCGTTGTCTTTCGGGATGATGATCGTCTTGACGCCGGCGCGGTGCGCCGCGAGCAGTTTTTCCTTCACGCCGCCGATCGGCAGCACCTTGCCGCGCAGCGTGATCTCGCCGGTCATCGCCACGTCGCGGCGGGTCGCGACGTGGGCCAGCGCGGAGTTCAACGCGGTGGCGAGCGTAATGCCCGCCGACGGGCCGTCCTTCGGAATCGCCCCTTCGGGGATGTGCACGTGCACGTCGAGTTTGCGGTTGAAGTCTTTCTGGATGCCGAGCTCTTCGGCGCGCGTGCGCACGTAGCTCATCGCCGCTTGTGCCGATTCCTGCATGACGTCGCCGAGCTTGCCGGTCAGCATCAGGCGGCCGCGGCCGGGCATCAGGGTGCAC
>CAZEMI010000062.1:0-4650 GCA_964513235.1 uncultured Acidobacterium sp. | reverse complement strand
ATCGCGAAACCCCCGCCGCATACGCTAAGCCTATGTTTCTCTCGCATTTTCGTCACATCGTCCGCCTCCGGTCGATGCAGTCCATCCGAGCAACGGCGGGACAAGCTCCCCTGGCGATTCTCGTCTTCACGCTCGCGGCGTGCGGCCCGAGCTCTCAGGACTCGCGCACGGCGGGTTCGGGCGGCTCCGGCGCCAAAACCCTGGTCACACTCGACGGCTCGAGCACGGTGTTCCCGATTAGCGAAGCGGTGGCCGAGGAATTCCAGAAGGCCGATCAGAACACCCACGTCACCGTCGGCATCTCCGGCACCGGTGGCGGCTTTCAGAAATTCTGCCGCGGCGAAATCGACATTGCCGACGCGTCGCGGCCGATCAGCGCCACGGAAGTGGCTGCCTGCGAGAAGGCGGGCATCCAGTACATCGAGCTGCCGGTGGCCTACGACGGCATCGCCCTCGCGGCGAACCCGAAAAACACCTGGGCCGACAAGATTACCGTTGCGGAATTGAAGACCTTATGGGGCCCCGAGGCGCAAGGGAAGGTGACGCGCTGGAACCAGGTCCGCAAGGACTGGCCGAATCGCGAGATCCATCTCTACGGCGCGGGCGTGGATTCCGGCACCTACGATTACTTCACCGAGGTGATCACCGGCAAAGCGAAGTCCAGCCGCGGCGACTTCACGTCGAGCGAAGACGATAACGTGCTGGTGCAGGGCATCAGCAACGACGAGCTCGCGCTTGGCTTCCTGCCCTTTGCCTACTTCGAGGAGAACGCCGCCAGGCTCAAGCTGGTGCCGGTCGACGCCGGCAAAGGCGCCGGTCCAGTTTCGCCCACTCCTGACACCATCGAAAAAGGCACCTACACGCCGCTGTCCCGTCCGGTCTTCATCTACGTCGGGAAAAAGGCGGCCCAACGGCCTGAAGTACAGCGGTTCGTCGACTTCTTCCTGAAGAACGCCGACACGCTGGTCCGCGAGGTGAACTACGTAAGCCTGGGGGCGGCATCGTATACCGCCAGTGCTGAAAAGTTCGCCAAGGAACGCACACAGTAGCGATGTCGACACGCGCGCTCGCCCCTCGACGAGCTCGGGGCGCCCTGAGCCCGCCGAAGGGCGAGTGGATCATCGAGCGGCTGCTGTTTCTCTGCGCAGCGGTGTCGGTCCTGACCACGGCGGGCATCATCGTGGTGCTCGCCGTCGAAACCGTTGCCTTCCTGCGCGAAGTGCCGCTCGTCGACTTCCTGACCGGCACCGAGTGGACGCCGCTGTTTGCCAATCGGCAATTCGGCGTGCTGCCCCTCGTCGTGGGCACGATGCTGGTGTCGGCGATCGCCATGGCCGTGGCGCTGCCGATGGGCCTGCTGTCGGCCGTCTACCTGAGCGAGTACGCGCCGAGCGGTTTCCGCCGCGTCATCAAACCGGTCCTCGAACTGCTCGCCGGCGTCCCCACCGTCGTCTACGGCTACTTCGCCCTGACCTTCGTCACGCCGCTGCTGCAGCAGATTTTTCCGACGCTGTCGGGCTTCAACGCGCTCAGCCCCGGCCTGGTGATGGGGTTGATGATCCTGCCGCTGGTGTCGTCGCTGTCCGAAGACGCGATGCGCGCGGTGCCGCAGGGCCTGCGCGAAGGTTCGTACGCGCTCGGCGCCACCCGAATGCAAACCGCGTTGAAGGTGGTGGTGCCCGCGGCCTTCTCCGGCATCACCGCCGCGTTCATCCTCGCGGTGTCCCGCGCGGTCGGTGAAACGATGATCGTCGCCATTGCCGCGGGCCAGCAGCCGCGGCTCACCGGTAATCCGTTCGTACCCATCGAGACGATGACCGCCTATATCGTTCAGGTGAGCCTCGGCGATACGCCGCAAGGGACCATCGAATACCGCACCATCTTCGCGGTCGGCATGCTGCTGTTCCTGATGACGTTCGGCCTCAACCTGATCAGCACGTGGCTGCGCGAGCGCTTCCGCGAGGAGTACGCATGAGGAAGCAGGCCGATCTGCTCTTCCAGTTGCTCTCGCTGCTCACGCTCGTCGTCGCGCTGGCGGCGCTGGCGGCGCTCATCTACGACATTGTTTCGGACGGCGCCGGGCGCCTGAGCTGGGCGTTTCTCAACAACCTCCCGTCGCGCAATGCCGAGGACGCGGGCGTCTATCACGCGCTGATGGGCAGCATCTGGGTGCTCGCGCTGACCGCCGCCCTGGCGCTTCCGATCGGCGTCGCGGCCGCGATCTATCTCGAAGAGTACGGCACGCGCAGCCGGGTGGCGCGGTTCATCGAGCTCAACATCGCCAACCTCGCCGCGGTGCCGTCGATCATTTACGGCCTGCTGGGGCTGGGGCTGTTCGTCAGGCTGATGGGCATGGGCCAAAGCGTGATGGCCGGCGCCGCCACGCTGGCGCTGCTCGCGCTGCCCGTGGTGATCCTGTCGACGCGCGAGGCGCTGCGCACGGTGCCAAGCTCCATCCGCGAAGGCTCGTATGCGCTCGGCGCCACCAAGTGGCAGACGATCTGGAACCAGGTGCTGCCGATGGCGCTGCCGGGCGTGTTGACGGGCCTCATTCTCGCGCTGTCGCGCGCGATTGGCGAGACGGCGCCGCTCATCACCATCGGCGCGCTCACCTATATTCCGTTCGCGCCCGACAGTGTGTGGTCGAAGTTCACCGTGCTGCCGATCCAGGTGTTCAACTGGGTGTCGCGGCCGCAGGCGGATTTCCATACCAACGCCGCCGCGGCGATTCTCGTGCTGTTGGCGTTACTATTGACCATGAACGCGATTGCGATCATCGTGCGCGATAGATATCAACGAGGGTTACGCGCATGACCACCGGGGGAACCCGCACGGTGCCGGCCAGCCTGGCCGGCGTCGCGAGTAGCAGGCAACAGCCGGCGACCGCGCTCGACACGCCGATCAAGATCGACGTCGAGGGCCTGAATTTCTATTACGGCACCAAGCGCGCGCTCGACGGCATCAACATCCAGATCCGCCAGAACCTGGTCACGGCGTTCATCGGGCCGTCGGGGTGCGGCAAGAGCACGTTCCTGCGGACACTCAACCGCATGAACGACATCATTCCCGCCACCCGCGTCGAGGGCAAGGTGTTGATCGACGACCGCCCGATCTACGACCCGGGCGTGGACGTCGTCCAGCTGCGGCGCCAGGTCGGGATGGTGTTCCAGAAATCGAACCCGTTCCCGAAGTCGATTTTCGAGAACATCGCCTACGGGCTGCGCATCAACGGCTTGACCAAATCGAGGGCCGAGCTGACCGATCGCGTCGAGGAAAGCCTCAAGCAGGCGGCCATCTGGGACGAGGTGAAAGATCGGCTGAACGAATCGGCGCTCGCGCTCTCGGGCGGCCAGCAGCAGCGGCTGTGCATCGCGCGGGCGCTGGCGATCCGCCCCGACATCCTGCTGATGGACGAGCCTGCCTCGGCGCTCGATCCGATTGCCACGCAGCGCATCGAGGAGCTGATCTACGAGCTGAAGAAGAAATATACGATCGTGATCGTGACCCATAACATGCAGCAGGCGGCCCGGGTGTCGGACTTCACGGCGTTCTTCTGGCTCGGCAAGCTGATCGAGGTCGATCGGACCGACAAGATGTTTACGGCGCCGTCGGAAAAGCTCACGGAAGATTACGTCACAGGCAGGTGCGGGTAGCGACAGTCAGCCGTCAAGAGTCGGCAGTTAAGAGTCCAGTCAACAGGCGGCGGTCAACAGTCAAAGGGGAACTGTGGAACGGGTACTCAGGCATTTCCAGGAAGAGCTCGACTCGCTCAAGGAGCGGCTGCTGGCCATGGGCGGGCTGGCCGAAGAGCGGGTGCGCGAGGCGGTGCGGGGGCTGATGGACCGCGACCAGGGCGCGCTCGACTCGGTGCTGTCGGGCGACGAGCCGATCAACGACCTCCACATGGAGATCGACGACCGCTGCTTCAAGCTGCTGGCGCTGCACCAGCCGATGGCGGCCGACCTGCGCGTGATCGTCGCGGCGGTGAAGATCAACACCGACCTCGAGCGCGTCGGGGATCTCGCGGTGAATATCGGCGAAGCCGGCAAGCGCTACCTGCAGCACCCGCCGGTGAAGCCGCTGATCGACATCCCGCGCATGGGCGACCTCGCGCAGAAGATGCTGCGAGACGCCCTGGACGCGTTCGTGCGCCGCGACATGGCGCTGGCCGAGGCGGTGCTGGCGGCCGACGACACGCTCGACGCCCTCAAGACCCAGATCTTCCGAGAATTGCTCACCTACATGCTGCAGACGCCGGGCACGATCGAGCCGTCACTGGATTTGATCCTGATTTCGCGGCACCTGGAGCGCATCGGCGACCACGCCACCAACGTGGCGGAGGACGTGATCTTCATCCTGTCGGCCAAGGACGTCCGCCACCACGGCGCGGACGTCGGGAGGCCCCCGGCGGAGGGATGACGCGCCGTCTTGTGACAATCCGCGACACTTTCAGCCTCCGTGCCCTCCGTTCTTCTCCGTGTCCTCGGAACCGATGATCTAGAATAATTCGATCATCATATGGCTGATACGCTGAGCATTACCGACAACCGGACCGGGAAGGTCTACGAGATCCCGATCGCGGAAGGCACCATTCGCGCGACCGACCTCAAGAAGATTACCACCGGCGCCGACGACCCGGGCCTGGCGACC
>CAZEMI010000061.1:0-9185 GCA_964513235.1 uncultured Acidobacterium sp. | reverse complement strand
GGTGTCTCCAGTGCGCGAGACGTACTGCGAACCGACGGTGATGTGGCGCCTTTGCCGATCCGCGAATGAATCGGCGCGGGCGGTCGTCGTACCGACGTGGCACAACGCGACGTTGACCGTGTGTTGAGCCTCCGCCCTGAACTGGCGATCCAGAACATTGGCGGCGACCGGATGGTGGTGATCGCTCATCGTGGTGCGCTTGAACCGTCTGCGCCGGCGCGCCACCAGATCGTCTTCCTGCATCAGGCGAATGACGCGTGTCCGGCTGACGGCCTCGCCCTCCAAGAGATCGCGGTGAATCCGTGGGCTCCCGTAGGTTGAGCACCATGCGCACGGCCTGCTCTTTAAACCCGTCATCAAACCGTCGGCGCGGGCGCTGTTTCGTTGTCTCTGCCATCGCTCTGGACATCGTATCCACCTTTCGGAAGATGTCCACCAAACCGGATCAACTCCAGTTTGTGAACGCTACAATTACCGTATGTTTTACAATTCCGGCAGAGCGCGTAGACGTTGCGCGTGACGCTGGCGATGCAGGCAGGAGTCTCTGACCATGTCTGGAGTATTCAGAAAAGCGTTGCCTTCTTGGCGTGAAGCAGCTGCGGTAAGCGGCTTTGGCATCCTCTGTATCAGAAGCGAAAAGGGCGAGTGGTTCATGGTTTCGGCAGTTGACGTGACTAAGGTCGCCATCTTGGCCAACGTGGGCCTGCGTCCGGGCGAAATGGTGTCGGAGGCTGAACTGCTGAAGAAATTGGCTCAAGCCGCAATGTCTGAGGCCGATGTTCATGCATGGATTCGCCTCTCTAGAGAGTGGGCTACGACGTTCACGCACTCAAATGCGTGTTAGTCAAGCTGACCCACTACCCGGAAGGTCCGCGTACCTGTCTTCGATGTAATCCTGTCGATGCGTTGCATCGTCGCCGCCCTTCACCCTCCCGCCGCTCGTTGAGCAGCTGACACTTCGGTCGCGAATTTGCTCCGCGGGCGCAACAGCGAGGACCGCTATTGGTCGCGCAACGCGGCGATCGGACTCAGTCGTGCTGCCCGACGGGCCGGCAATACACAAGCAATTGCCGCGACCATCAGGAAGACGAGCGCGATGGTCAGGAAGGTTGCAGGA
The DNA here is from genome assembly GCA_964513235.1 of uncultured Acidobacterium sp. Taxonomy (GTDB): domain Bacteria; phylum Acidobacteriota; class Vicinamibacteria; order Vicinamibacterales; family UBA2999; genus 12-FULL-67-14b. The sequence goes on along the minus strand of CAZEMI010000061.1, from coordinate 8,068 downwards.
TCGGTTGGCTTCACGCCAACGAGCATCGACTGCATCAATCGTGTCGTGCCCACGGCAATGGCCAAACCGAACACCATCCCGACCACTGTCAGACGAAGGCCAAGGGAGAGAACCATTCGTAAGATCGAGCCGGCGCTAGCGCCGAAGGCCATGCGAACGCCTATCTCCGATGTGCGCTGGCGAACCGTGGTGGACAGGACGCCATAGAGGCCGACCGCCGCAAGAATTACCGCGATACCCGCGAATACCGAAATCAAGAACAACCCGAAACGAGTGGGTGCAGTCGCGCGATCAACAAGGGCCGTCCACGGCTGCATCTCCGCCACAATGAGCTGCGGGTTGACGCGACGAGCCGCCTCGCGCACCGCCGTGGCGACCGCTGCGGGATCGCCCGCCGTTCGTACGACCCACCGGTTGGCCGCCGCGTGCCCCATCTGACCATCTGTGAGGAAGAGGGCTTCGCGCGGCTGGCCGGCAAGCGACGCATGGCGCTGATGTGTCACAACGCCGATGACTTCATACGCGACAGGCTCGACAGCACTTGGCCGCACCAGGATTTGCTGACCAACCGCCGATTGATTGGGGAACGCTTTTGCCGCGAGCACGTCGTCGATGATCACGATTTGGCGGTGGCCTTTGTTGTCGCCGTCGACAAAGGTGCGCCCTTCAAGCAGCGTCGCGCCGACCACTTCAAAGTAGCCGGGCACAACGGTGTGGTACGTCGCCTGTTGAAACTCGGCCGGATTCGCGAGAGCCGCTAAGGCACCCCATCGGCCTGTGTTAGGGGTTCCGTCCAGCGGAAGGGGACTTACCGCCGTCACGTCAGCAACTCCAGGAATCGCGCGAAGCTCGTCCTGAAGGCGCCGCATGAACGTCTCGCGTTCAACGTCGCCTCGCAGGCGAGCGTTACTGAATGTGAACGTCAATGAATTCCGAGGATCGAACCCGGCATCAACGCTGATCAATGCCGTAAAGCTGCGGACCATCAGCCCCGCACCGATCAACAGCACCAGGGACAAGGCCACTTCACCTACAACTACAGCGCTGCGGAGCAGTCGGCTTCCTGGGGGTCCCGCCACTCGCCCTCCCGCCCGTAGCAACTCAATCACGTCCGGTTTCGAAGCCCGCAGAGCTGGCGCGGTGCCAAACAGCACGGCTGACAACACGCCGACCAAAGAGGCAAATACCACCACCACTCGATCAACAGACACTGTGTCGAGCCGCGGCAACACCGACGGACTCAGCGCGAGCAGTGCGTCCACACCAACCGCGGCGATTGCCACGCCAAGCAGCACACCGGCTGCCGACATGATCAGGCTCTCAACCACCAACTGCCGAACGAGCCGGCTCCGGCTTCCGCCGATGGCAGCCCGGATTGCGAGCTCCCGCTCGCGTTCAGCCGCGCGAACCAAGAGCAGGTTCGCGACATTCGAGCACGCAATCAACAGCAAAAAGATGCCGGCGCCCATCAGCACAAAAATAGCCATCCGCACGTCCGCCACTAGATCGTCGTACACACGCTCGACGCGGTGATAGAGGCCAGCTGTATCTTTGATTGGAAAACGCTTCCGAAGATCTGCGGTGACCGCGTTCACCTGCTCCTGGGCCTGCTGGAGAGTAACGCCAGGTTTTAGGCGCCCGATGATCTGCAGGCCAATGGACGTGCGCGATGAGGTGAAAAAATCCAGCCGATTGACGACCCACAGCGCAGGCGTGCGCTGAATCGTCACGTCAGGTGGGAACAGCAATTCTAGATGCGGTTCTGCAACACCGATAACTTGCGCCTGCCCCTGGCCGAATTGCATCGTGGAACCGATGACGTCGTCGCGGCCACCGAATCGACGTTGCCAGAACTCGTAGCTCACGATCACTCTTGCGGGCAATGCCGTGGCACGTTCGGAATCAGACAGCGGGTATCCGTCTGCCTCGACGAAGTCTGTGCCGCGAGTAACCGTTGCGCCGACCAAGGAGAAGAAGTTCGGCGTGATGAAGGCAACGGGAACACGCTCGGGTTCCGCATCTCCGATCGTCACCGCGGCATTTCCTGTGTTGACGCTCGCAAGTCCGTCAAACGCTGTGGTCTGTTGCCTCATGTCGTACAGATCGCCGGGAGGGTGGGCGACGCCATCCGGCCAACCAAGGACATCGATCTACTTGGTTTCGGCGACACGTCCGCGAGGGGCTCCTGACCGGAGACGTCCATCGCCGAAAAGACTGAGGCCATGGTACGGCTCGCCCTGGCCAACAGTCGGATGAAGGACTTCTTCGACATTCGAGGGCTCGCGATGACCAAGCCGTTCGACGGTGAGACCCTGCGTCTCGCGCTCGCCGCGACTTTCGAACGACGGCAGACCGCACTCCCTTTGGAGATGCCACTCGGCCTGACGAACGAGTTCAGCGAAGACCCGCAGAAGCGTCAGCAATGGGACGCGTTCGTCGGTCGCATCCGGGGCGCGGAGCGGGCTGAGCTAGCCGATGTGATCGATCTGCTCGGAGCATTCCTCTGGCCCGTGCTGCAGGCGGCAGCGAGAGGTGTCCGATGGCCCCGGCGGTGGGAGGCTGGCGGTCCCTGGACATCGGAGCAGGCGACCTGAGCTCATCATCGACAAAGCCCGCCGAGCCTGCCGTCCAAACGCCCGTCGTTGGCGTCTTCAACCTCAGACGCTCATTTTCAGGAGAACGCCATGCCGAATCCAACTCGCCGACTGGTTACGACCACCTTGTTTACCGTTGCGGCTTTGGCCGGTTCTGCGCTGGCCTATTCTCAAGTTTCAGTCAGGCCCGTGCCCATCGACCCAGTGGTCCTTTCTGGCAACGATCTGGGTTTTCGCATGACTGCCCGCAAGGGCGGTACGCCGGTCGGCCAACTTGTGGTTCGTGTCGATGGTCAGTGGAAAGAGGTCGAGTTCTCCTTCGGGGTCAAGCTCTTGACCAAGTAGCACCAGCTGGCTAGTCATTCGTTGCGAAGCGCGAGATGCGGATCGATTCTGGTGGCCCTGCGAGCAGGAATTAGGCTCGCTAGCAATCCGGTGAACACGAGTATGGCGACCGCGAGCGCGACGGTCGTGACATCGGTAGGACGCAATCCGAAGACCATGCTCTCGATCAATCGGCTGAGGGCCCAAGCGCTCACGATGCCTGCCGCTACGCCGAAGGCGACCATTCGCAGCGCGTCTCCCAGTACCAACCGCAAAACAGAGGCCGTTCGCGCGCCGAGCGCCACGCGCACGCCGATCTCGCGTGTCCGGCTCGTGACCCAGTACGACGTCAGCCCGTAGAGTCCAACCGCCGCCAGTGTCAGCGCGAGCGCGCCGAACACGAAAGTCACTCGCGCCAGCATCCGCTCGAGGACGAGGCTGCCTTCCAATTGATCGGCGAGCGTGCTGATTCGCGGCAGTCGGCCGCCGAGTCGCGATTGCACTTCAGCGCGAATGGCCGACGCCACTGAGGCGGTCGCGCCAGGCGCGTGGACGACAAACATCGCCGCGGCCGGCCGTTGTTGGTGCGCCGAGTACACCGTGGGCGGCGCTTCGCGCAGTGTTTCATACGCGGTGTCTTTGACCACGCCGATCACCTGCATCTCACGCCCCGAACCGAGCACCGACACGCGCTGGCCGAGCGGAGATCCGGTCGTGTATCGCCGGACGAACGCTTCGTTGACGATGGCCACGTATGGGCCAGCCGGACCGTCCTCGCGCGCGAAGTCGCGGCCGGCGATGATCGGCGTTCGCATGGCTTCGAAGTAGCGGGGGCCCACGCTGTTGAAATGAAGTTGGTCCTCGCCAGTCCTGACGCCGTTCACGGTAAGGGCCTGGCTGATGCCGCCGCCCGCGAGTGGCGTGATCGCCGATACGCTGGCCGCGCGCACGCCGGGGACCTGTTCGATGAAAGCCAGCAGCTCACTATTGAACGCCGCGAGTTTTGGGCCGGCGAACCCGGCGCGCTGGGCCGAAGTCCCGACCACCAGGACGTCGGTGACATCGAAGCCGCGATCCAGGGTGCGGAGGTTGTGCAGCGTCCGCGCGAAGAGGCCTGCGCCGATGACCAGGACCAGCGACAGCGCGACTTGCGCGATAACGAGCGACGATCCCAGGCGCCCGTGTGACTCGGCCACGCGGCCGGCGGCGCCCATCGCGGCGCCCGGCTGCACGCGCGACGCGCGCCAGGCGGGTGCCGCCCCGAACATCAGCGTGGTGGCGCCAACAATCAGAATCGTGACAGCCACCATCATCCAGTCCGGCGTGAGGTTCAACGCGAGTCCGCCCGCGCCCTCAAGTCCCCGGCCGGCCGCCATCAGCGTGAGCAGCGCGCGGCTCCCTATCCATGCCACCACGAGGCCGGCCGCCATACCCCCGACCGCAATCAGCGCGCTCTCGGTCAGCAATTGCCGAATGATCCGCGCGCGGCCCGCGCCGATCGACAGGCGCACGGCGATCTCGCGCTGGCGCGTCGCACCGCGGGCCAGCAGCAGGTTCGCGACGTTCACGCACGCAATCAACAGCACCACGATCACGAAGCTCATGGCGATCTGCAGCGGGAAGCGGAATTCGGCACGCATCAGGCTGGTGCCGGTCCGGCCCGGCAACACGTCGAGCTCCTCCGACAACAGCCGTCGGCGATCCTCCGGCAGGGTCGTGGGCCGCATCGAGGCTTCCATCAGCTGTCGCCACACCACGATGGCCCGCGCTTGCAACTGGTCTCGAGGGAGATCCGGCTGGGGCCGCGCGAGGATCCGCAGCCAGCGCGCGCCCGGTCCGGTATAGAACGGCTGATCGGGCCGCACGACCAGCCGCGACTGGATGGCGAGCGTGAGGTCCACGGCCTCGCCGACGTTGGCGCCGGCAAAGCCGGCAGGGCTGACCCCGACGATCGGCACCCGCACGCCCTCAATCTGGATCGATTCGCCGATCGCGCCTGGGTTGCGGCCGAAGCGTCGCGTCCAATACGCATCGCTGAGCACCGCCGACGGCGATGCACCCGGCTCGTAGTCGGCGGGCATCAGCAGCCGCCCGGCTTGCGGCGACAAACCCAGAGTGTCGTAGTAGTGTCCGCTGACCCAGGCCACGACGGCGGGTTCCATCGCGCCGGCAGGCCCGACGGTCACCTGATCGCGGCCGAAGCCGCAGAGGATCTTGAACAGGTCACCCTGTTTCGAGAGATCGAGTACCTGCGGATACGAGAAATTTCCGCCGGCCTGCGTGCCCACTCGTCGCTGGAGCGAAATCAAGCCGGACGGATCGGGCACCGGCAGTGGTCGCAGCAGCAACGCGTTGATGACGCCGAACACGGCGGTATTGGCGCCCACGCCGAGCGCCAGCGTCAGTATCGCGACGATGGCGAAGCTGCGGTTACGCATGAGCCCGCGCCAGCCATAGCGAACATCCTGCGTGAACTCCTCGAACCAACGCGTGCCGCGGGCGTCGCGACACACCTCCTTGACCTGATCAAGCCCGCCGAATTCCAGCCGCGCTCGCCGGCGGGCGTCACGCTCGCTCGCGCCATCCTGCATGTAATCGAGCACCAGGCGCTCGAAGTGATCGCGCAGTTCGGCGTCGAGCTGGGCTTCAAGCCGCTCACGCCGCACTAACCGGGTGATCCAGGTCATCACACGCCCTCCGATGTTTTCAGGATGGCACCGACTGCTTGCGCGAGACGCCGCCAGCTCTCAGCTTCCGAAGCCATGTGGGCGCGGCCCTTCGCGGTCAGCCGGTAGAACTTCGCATCGCGGCCGGTGTCCGACTGCTTCCAGTCCGCGGCGAGGAAGCCGCGGTTTTCGAGACGATGCAGCGCAGGATAGAGCGTCCCCTGCGTCACATTGACCACTTCGCGCGAGACCTGTCGTAACCGCTGAGCGATCGCATATGCCAGTTGGACCGGACGATGCTTCGCCGTGTGCGCCGACCCGCGACCCCGCCTATGGTCCGCAACTCGCTGGGCGACGTCAGTTGTTTCGCCCACGTAGAGCGAACCGTTGGAGCAGCGCAGCATGTAGACGAACCACATGCGGACGACGATGCCATCGTCCGCTGAGGAATGGAAGTGGATGGAAGAAGTTGTGTGGCCCTTCGACTGCGCTCGGGATGACCCTGAGCTTGTCGAAGGGTCAGGGCATTCGACCTGTCGAATGGCTCGCCATGAGCGAGACTTCGTCTCGCCAACGGCGAGATGAAGTCGAGTCGAATGGTGCGCCCAGCACGACTCGAACGTGCGACCTCCTGGTTCGTAGGGCGAAAAAAGGAGACTACGTGGGGCAGCAGAAGACCGCTGCCCCGGTTTTTCGAATGTTTCTGACCACCTGAGTCAACCCGGCTCAACCCCGAACTTCTACCGATTGTCAGTCATTTGTCAGTCGCTTTTCCTCACCTGCATAAGGAGAGGGTCGCAGAACGCGACTGACAAACGACTGACAAATTGCGGCTGCGACCGTCTGGTCTGTTTGTCAGTTCTGCCGTGCCGCGAATTTCAGAACAGAGGTGATGTCCTCGTCTTCCAGGAACGGATAGTCGGCAAGGATCTCGTCGCGCGTCGCACCTGCGGCCAGCAGATCCAGGACATCCTTCACGCGAATACGAAGACCGCGAATGGACGGTCGGCCGCCACAAACGTCCGGGCTAATCGTGATCCGGTCGATGGTGCTCATGTCCTGACCTCAGCGGTCATTGTAACTCGGCACCCGCCGGCGGGGCTGATTGGAGGCAGTTCATGGATTTCGATCCCCGCGACCTCGACTCCCGAGACCGAGACAGTCGGGACACCCACGATCTCCGGGAGGTGTTCTCGCGCGACCTCGAATTGCCCCGTGGCACGGACCGCGAGATCGTCAGAGACCGCGACCACGAATACGTCTTGAGGGGCTCCGAGACGCGGACGCTTTCGACCGTGGGCGCCTTTCGTGTCGTGCCCGCCAGCAAGCTGCGCGACCACTCCGGCGCACGCGCCGATCCGAGGTCGGGCGACCTGCGGAACCTTCGCGAACAAAGGCTGGTCGAGACGGTTCGGATTCCTGGCCGTCGCGACCACGCCGTGGTCCTTACGAAGCGTGGCCGAGAGCTTCTGGAGAGGCATCGCGATCCAGACCAGAACGACCGTCAAACCTTCTACGCGAGCCTCAAACGGGCGCGAGAGCTCGAACACGATTCGCAGGTCTTTGATGCCTATCTCGACGCAGCGGACCGCCTGCACGAACAGGGCGCTCGCATCGACCGCGTCGTCCTGGACTACGAACTGAAGCGCGACTACCAAAAATGGCTGCACGAGAACGATGTGAGGCGCGACGACTACAACGGGCATCCCGATCGTGACGAGGATGAAATCCGGGCCTGGGCACTGGAGCATGACCTGCCGTACTTCGATGATCAGGTCCACTTCCCCGACCTTCGGATCGAGTACGAAGACCGCGACGGTCGCCGCGATCACGAGGGCGTCGAGGTGCTCACCGTTCACTACCGTGGAGCGCATGGGGCAGTACACGCACGCTGTGATGATCTTCTTCGGCGTCTGCTCCGTGTTGTTCATGGGCGGCCCACACCGAGAGTTCGAGGATTGGCCCGGCGCATACGGCCTTTAGATTCTTAAGCAACGTCAAGAAGGGCGCGTGGATTCTTTTCCGCGACGAGAAGCAACGTTCGGGCGGCGCCCGACGGTGCACGGCGTCCTTGCTCCCATTCCTGAAGGGTACGCACTGACACGCCAAGTAATGCGGCGAATCGAGGTTGCGACAGACCGGTCTTTTCTCTGATGTGAGTGACCGATGGCACCTTCATCACCCGTCCGTGTTCGCCTCGCTTGAGTTGACGGATGCCCTCGAGAATCTCCTGGCCGATATTCCGCTTAGCCTTCGCCATCGATCGTCTCCTTAATCTTCTTCAGTACCTTCGCAGGAATGTTGTCAGCCACGTTCTTGGCGTACAGCGTCAGCATCCAGACTTTCGTCGTTCCGCCGCCGCAAGAAATAGATCACGCGGAGGCCACCTCGTTTGCCGCGACCAGCGACGCCCCACCGAAGTTTCCGGACGCCGCCGGAGGCAGGAATGACGTCGCCCGCTTCGGGATTCACGACCAGGAACTG